>JAGVUW010000648.1 GCA_019136035.1 Verrucomicrobiota bacterium
GCCGTATTCCCCCGGGCAGAGCCTGCTTGTTCCGCGCCATAGTCACCTCCATAGGCTACGGAGGCAATATCGCGCAGAATCCACGGCTATGCAAGACTAAGTGAAGAGTATTAGACCTGTCAGACCAGTCAGACTCGCCTGCGCCTCGCCATTCCCCGCTGCGGTTTCCTGCTTCGTCACCCGGCAGCGGTCTTTCCCGTTGACAACGGCCGTCGCCCACAATACCTTCGGGGCAGTCAGTGCGTGGCCGCGACGGCCCGTTTCGGGTCCGGCCACGCCGAGGAGATGGCATGATGACGTCCCGTGCTCTGCGAGTCTCGGTGTCGAGGTGCATCGGCGTTCTGGCGCTGTCGGTGTTCGCCGCCTGGCCGAGTCAGGCGGCGGTGACGCTGCCGGCGGTGTTTGGCGACCACATGGTCCTGCAGCGTGACCGGGCGCTCCCGGTGTGGGGCACGGACGCGCCCGGCACGGCCATCACGGTGCGTCTTGGCGAGGCATCGGTCACCGGCCAGGCCGGCGCTGACGGCACCTGGCGCGTGGCGCTCCCGGCGCAGGCGGCCAGCGCCGAGCCGCGGGCCCTGGTCGTCGAGGGCAGCAGCACGGTCACCCTCCAGGATGTCCTCGTCGGCGAGGTCTGGGTCTGCTCCGGCCAGTCGAACATGGAACTCACCGTCACCACCAGCGATGGCGGCGCGGCGGCAGTGGCCGAGGCCACCGATGCGCAGATACGGCTCTTCCACATCCCGAAGGTCCCCAGCGCCCTGCCCCAGCCGAATGTCGAGGCCACCTGGAAGGTCTGTTCGCCCGAGACGGTCCCGACCTTCACCGCGGTGGGCTACTACTTCGGCCGCGAGCTGCGCCGCGAGCTCGGGGTGCCGGTCGGCCTGATCAACGCCAGTTGGGGCGGCACCCGTATCGAGCCGTGGACGCCCCTCCAGGGCTTCGCCGGGTCGCCACGCCTGCAGGACCTGCACACACGCGCCCTGCTGGCCCTGCCCTCCAGCCCGATGTATAAGGAACGCCTGCAGGCCCACCTCGACGGCCTGGCGCAGTGGCTCGATCAGGCCCGCGCCGCCCTGCCGCGCGGCGAGGTCCTGCCGCCCCAGCCGGTACTTCCGCGCGAGCTGCTGCCCATGGCCGGTCGGCAGGACCCGATGGCGCTGTACCATGGCATGATCCACGCCATCGTCCCCTACGCCATCCGTGGCGCACTCTGGTACCAGGGCGAGGCCAACCTCGTCGACGGGCCGCTCTACACGCACAAGATGGAGGCCCTCATCCGCGGCTGGCGCCAGGCCTGGGGCCAGGGCGACTTCCCGTTCTACTGGGTGCAGCTCGCCCCGTATACCTATGGCGTCAGCCCGCGCGCTCTGCCGCGGCTCTGGGAGGCCCAGGAGCGCGCTCTGGCCATCCCGAACACCGGCATGGCGGTGATCAATGACATCGGCAATCTCAAGGACATCCACCCCCGCAACAAGCTCGACGTCGGGCGCCGCCTCAGCCTGATCGCCCTGGCCAACGCCTACGGCCGCGAGGGCCTGGTGTGGTCCAGCCCGCGGCTGCGCGAGCACAAGGTCGTCGGCGCGAATGTCCACCTGCGTTTCGACCACGTCGGCACCGGCCTGCGTTCGCGCGATGGCCAGCCGCTGACCTGGTTTGAGCTGATCGGGGCCGACGGCGTCGCGGTGAAGGCCGACGCCCGCATCGGCGAGCCCGACGAGGTGATCGTGTCGGCCGCCGGTCTGGCCGAGCCGGTCGGGGTGCGCTTCGCCTGGGATCAGCACGCCGAGCCGAACCTGGCCAACAGCGCCGGCCTGCCGGTGGGGGCCTTCCGCGCCGGCGCCACCAGCGCCCCCCAGCCCCTGGAAGCCCTCACGCCCCTGGCACGGGGCTACCGGACCGTCTACCGCATCGACATCCCCGAGTCACCGGCCTACAACGACGCCCCGATCGAGTACGCCGTCAACGAGAGCGCCGAGATCACGGGGCTCTTCGACCGCGTCGCCTACTGCCTCGAGCTGCAGAAGCCCAACGAAGCACCGCAGTTCGTCTTCGTCAGCATGGACGCCTTCACCCAGGAGATCGCCAAGATCGGCGTGCCGACACTCGCCTCCGGCGCTATCCACCAGCGCGATGTCGCGCGCCTGGCCGTGGCCAGCAATGTCGATGGCGTCCCGACCGGCGAGGACCTCGGCACCGGTAACCTCGAGTTCTGGTACTGCAACTACGGCCCGCGCAACTCCCGGCCCGTGCCTGGTGCCTCCGATACCGCCTTCGACTTCGGCGATGGCGACCTGCGCCCCGGTACCAAAGGCTACGGCAGCATGCAGATCCACCTGCCGTCGCGACAGGCGACCCTGATCGCCTTCAACCGCTGGGGCTCGGGCGTGCCCTGCGACATCGGCCTGGGCAATCGCCCGACCGGTAACTCGGACTGGACCTTCGCGGCGAATGCGGCGCAGTACTCGGTGCGTCGTCTGACCGTCCTGGTCCGCACCGACGACTGAGAGAAGGAGGCCCCATCGTGCGTCGTGCCCACTCCTGGCTGGCGGTCCTGGCGATCGTCCTGGCAACCGGCTCTCCGTGGCTGGCGGCCAGGACGGTCTATGTCAACCACGAGACCGGCGACGATGCGCGCGACGGCGTCTCGCCCGAGGCGTCGGTGCGGACGCTGTCGCGCGGCCTGGGGCTCTGCGCGGCGGGCGACGCCCTGTCGCTGGCGCCCGGCACGGGGCCTTACTACGAGAACCTCGTCTTCGGCTCGCGCGGCGGCCGGCCCGGCCGGCCGATCGTGATCGAGGGCAACGGCGCCGTGCTCTCGGGGCTGCGGCCCATGCCGGCCGAGGCCTGGCAGGACCGCGGCGACGGCCTGTGGTTCTACCCGACCCCGTTCCAGCGCGGCTCACTGCGGCCCTTCCTGGTGCGGGCGGATGGCACGCCGGTGCCGCGGGCGGCGCGGGCTGATGCGGTGGCGGTCGGCGAGGCCCACTGGGACGGCCAGGGCGTCCTGTGGCGCGGCCGACCCGGCGAGCATCCCGGCCAGCTCGGCCTGCGCGGGACCCTGTGTGACGCCGGCGTGTCCATCAGCGGCGCCAGCCATTCCACGGACACTCGCAGGGCCTCTACTTCGAGGCCATCGTCGGCCGCCACAACGGCGACGACGGCTTCTCCATCCATGAGGACGTCGGCGCGACCGTTCACGGCGGCTGGTTCCACGGCAACACCTTCGGCATCCAGGATGTGAACCACTCGCGCTCGACCTACGTCGGCGTCCGGGTTGAGGCCAACGGCGCCCATGGCGTACACTTCAACGGCGGCGTGCACAGCCTCAGCGACGCGCTGATCCGCGACAATGGCCTGGACCAGCTCCGCGTCGATCCGGACCGCGCCACCCACCTCGGGGGCACCCCCGAGCACCCGTTCGCCGCCGGGACCACCTACGTCCGCAACACCGTCATCCTCGGCGGCCGCAGCGGCGTCACCGTCAGCCGCGGCGGCCAACTGGCGCTGCGGCACTGCTTCATCGGCGGTGCTGAGGTCGGCGCCCTCGCCGAAGCCGGAGCCGCCCTGCATCTGTATGGCTCCGTCCTGGCGGACTGCCGTCAGCTCGAGCTGCACTGCGAGTCGGCCCTCGCACGCCTCGACGCCAATGCCTACTGGCCGGGCCGCCTGCGCTGGCTCGAGGCGACCTTCCCCCCCGACCAGTTCGCCGCCTACCAGGAGGCCTCCGGACAGGACCGCGTCTCGGTGGTCGCAGCGCCGGTCAGCCTCGGGCGCGGCTTCCGCCTCGCCGCGCCGACGATCACCTGGCAGGACCGCCTGGCGGCGCCGGGGCCCCAAAGCGAGCTCGACCTGCCCTTCGGCGAGCCCGTCTGGCGCACCCCCGACCCGGCCGCACCGGACACGAGCCAGGCCGGCACCCTGCGCTTCGACTTCGAGTCGGTCAACCCGTGGAGCCGCATCTACCCGGTCCCGGAGAAGGCCCCCGACGGCCAGCCCCTGGCGGCCACGGCGACCCTCAGCGACGAGCGGGCGGTGTCCGGTCGTCAGGCCGTCAAGCTCGCGGTCGACCTGCCGGCGGGCGGCCCGCCAAACTGGCTGATCAAGCTGTTCTCGATGCACCTTGAGGCCTGTAGCCGGCCGGTACGCATGGTGCGCTTCCAGCTCCATGGCGACGGCAGCGGCACACGCGTCGCCCTGCGCCTCCGCGATGCCGACGGCGAGAGCTTCAATGGCCCCGCCTTCAGCCTCGACTGGCAGGGCTGGCGGCAGGTCACATGGGACCTCGCCGAGACGCCGCCGCGCGTCCCGCCGACGGCCCGTGGCAACGGCCGTCAGGATGTCCCGCCGCTCGAGGTCATCCTCGACATCACCCCGGCCGCCGGCGGGCGCTTCGTGCTCTACGCCGACGACCTGGAGCTGCTCCTGGAGGAGCCATGACGCCGACGGCAGTGCAGGCCACCGCGGACTGTGAACGCTGGATCTGGATCGAACTGCTCGGCTTCGACATCACGGCGCCCGACCTCGGCGTCGAGGCCGTCCTTGAACGCCTCGGCTTCATCCCCGACGCGGCCTCGCTCCTGCTCTTCAATGCCGATGTCATCCACACGCATGGCCAGCGGCACCCGGACCGGCCCTACCCCGACGACATCTGCTCCTACGCCGGCCACCCCGGCAACGAGGAGCGCCGCCTGCAGCCCTGGACGCCGCGGCTCCTGCGGCAACTGGTCGTGACCCTGCAAGCACACGGCACGCGGGTCTTCATCAGCGTCTTCGACCTCTTTCGCAGCCAGGAGTGGATCGGCCACCACCCGGAGCTCCTGCAGAGGCGCCGTCATGGCCAGCGCGCCGCCTCGCTCTGCCCCTGGAAGCACCTCGCCGACGGCCGGCTCTACGAGGATGTCTTCTGCCGCCAGCTCGAGGCCGTGCTCGTGGATATCGGCTTCGACGGCTTCCACTGCGCCGACGGCTTCGCACACCAGCGCCTGCCGATCGCCGAGGGCGACCTCTCCGACGACATGGTCGGACAGTTCCTCGCCGCGACTGGCCTGGCCCTGCCCACGGCGCTCGAAGGCCCCTGCGATGATGACCCCGACCGCCTGGCGGCGCGCGCCGACTGGATCGAGTCCACGCACCGCCTGGCCTGGATCACCTTCTATGCCGAACGCATCACCCGCTTCATGGGCAAGCTCGCGGCGACGGTGCACGGCGCCGGGCGACTCCTGGTCGCCAACACGGCCTGGACCAAGGACCCGCTTGAGGCCCTCTACCGCTACGGCGTCGACTACCGCGCCAATGCCGACGCCGGCATCGACGCCATGGTCGTCGAGGCCGCCGCCGGCGCCGCCGAACTCGATGGCTACGAACGCGTCAGCGGCCGCCGCGCCCTGCATCCTATGGCCGCCGCGCTGCTCCTCAACCGCGCCTGCATGCCGACGACGCCCCTGCTCTACCTCAACGGCATCAAGGACACCACCGAGGAGTGGTGCCTCCTGCGCCATACGCCGCCCCTCCTCGAGGCCGACATCCTGGCCCTGAGCCACCTCTTCCAGATCGGCGATGGCCTCAGCAGCGACGAGTGGCGACGGCTGCGACAGCATTGGGACCTCGCCAACGAGTTCCAGCCCGAACGGCTCCTCGGCGCCACCGTGGTGTGGTCGGACGCCGCCCATGCCGCCCAGCTCCAGGACTGCGTCGCCACCCGGCGCTGGCCCATGCACCGACTGCTGCACCACCTCATGGAGCGCGGCGCGCCCCTCCACAGCATCGTGCGCCTGGAGGACGCCGAGGCGGTCCGCGGACCGCTGGTCGTGCTCCAAAGCCACGTCTTCCCCGCCGACGAGCTGCAACGCCTCGTCGCCGACACCACCCGGACGGTCATCCTCATCGGCGCCCCCCAGGCCTGGCCGGGCAAGCCCGACCTGCTCTTCTTCGACCCGGCCGTCCTCGATGGCCTCGCCGGCGCCGTCTACGGCATGGCAGTCCCACGCCCGGCCTGCCTCGCCGACATCGAGACCGAACCCGACCTTCCCCCCGACCTCAAGGGCGTCCAGGAACCCGCCGGCGGCCATGCCATGTTCTACTACGACCTGCCCTGGCGACGCGTCTCCAACGCCTTCCTGCAGGCCTGCAACGAGGTCATCCAGGCGGCCGCGGGCGTGCCGCGCCTGAGCGCCGATGCCGAGGGCATCCGCGTCCAGGCCATGGCCGACGCGGGCGGGCGGCTGCGGCTCCTGATCGGCAGCGACGCGCATGACTACCGCCGTCCGGCCATCGACGTCGGCCGGCCCATCCGCGCCATGACGATCCGCACCGCCTTCCCGGCCACGCCCGGCGCGGTCGCGGGCGCGGTCTTCTCCGTGCGGGTGCCCGGCCGCGGCATGGTGGTGGTCGACATCGACCTCGAGGCCTGAGGCGCGCGCGCCCGCAGGGGAGGTGGCGGTGCGGTGCTGTCGACGCCGTTGCTGCTCGTGGACGCGTTCGCGTCTGTGGACACTCGCGCTCCAGCGCACGGTGCTGTCCGTGGACGCGTTCGCGTCTGCGGACAGGCGCCCAAGCACGGCCGGGCGGCGTGACCGCGTCGGCGTCGTCGGGTCGCGCCCTACTCGCCGAGGCTGATCTCGGTGATCCAGGTCAGGTCGGGGCGTCCCGGGTGGTTGCCGCCGGCGGGCACCCAGATCATGACGCGGTCAGTGGTGCGGCTCTCGAAGCGGTGCCGGGTCGTCTGCTCGGCGGGGTTGTCCTGGACGCGCACGGCGCGCTGCCAGGCCTGGCCGTCCCAGGTCAGGATGTCAAAACGCGCCGAGCTGCGGAAGAGGCCGCCGAAGTGAGCCCAACTGATCGCGACCGCGCTGACCGCGCGCGGCGCCGGCAGGATCAGGCAGGCCCAGTGGTCGGCAGGGGTCTCGGCCGAAGCCCAGGTCGAGCCCCGCGTCGAGCTGTCGGGGACCTGCAGAGCGCCGTCGACCAGGCAGTCGATATTCTCGTAGCCGGAGTAGCAGGAGTCGACCAGGATCCTCATGCCATTGGGCGCGGTGACGGTCGCGTCCGTCAGGGCAATCTGCGGGCTGGCGCTGACCGTAAAGGACAGACCCGTCTCGAGACGCTGGTCGTCCACGGCGCGGTCATCGATGCCGAAGCGCAGCCGGATGGTCCCCTGCGGGGCCTTGCTCAGCAGCGTCGCCAGGTCGCAGGTGAGGGCCGCCTGTCGCGGGGTAGCGGGGTCGGTTACGAAGCGCAGGCCGGGGGCGTCCGCCGCCAGGGAGTTGCCATTGAGAGTGACACGCAGTGCCGCGGGGTCGAGGTCGCTGCGCTCGTCGGCGATACGCAGCTCGATGGTCTTTGGCGCCTCATCGATCCAGCCCAGGTCCAGCCCGGCAGCCGGCCAGTCGACCTCGCGGCCGTCCAGCAGGGCCCGCACCAGGCGCGGCGGCGTCGCATCGCTGAGATCGACACCGGCAGGCTTCGCCAGGACGACCGTAGTCAGGCCGTTCGGCATCAGCGCCGGGGTCAGTGCAAAGGTCACCGTGCCGTCCTTGACCACGACCCCCGGGAGCGTCGCCCAGGCCCCGTCCGCCTGGCGATAGAAGTGCTCCCCCGTGGCCCAGCCGGGCTCCGCGGCCAGGGTGACGGTGACGGGGCTCGTCGCCGCGACCCGCAGCAGACATCCGGAGGCGAGCGGCCCCGCGGCCTGAACCACGGCCGCGGCCAGAAGGCCGGCCACCAGGAGGGCAGGTACACAGGCTGAGCTTCGCATGATGGTCCTTCCAGGTTGTGCTTGCCACACCGCACGGCGCCGACACGCCCGCGGCTACCCACAGGCCCAGCGGCCAGGCCGCACCGATGCCGCCAATATAGGACGTGCCGCGGCCGAAGGCCACGGGAAACGCGATGGGCGGCGCAGGGCCGTTGGACGATCGCGCCAGCCCTCAAACTGTCACCCTGAAGGGGCGCCAGGCAGACACCACCGGGAGGCCGACGGCAAGGCCGGAAGCCGCCCTTCTATCGGCACTCCCGACCCGGGCCGTCACCTGCCGGTGCCGGCATGTCCGGCAGGATGTGCGCGTCGCCGCTGTGGATGAGGACCTCCCCACCCGCGGCCGTGCACAGGCGCAGGCGACCATCTGCGGCCAGGCCCACGGCAAGGCCCTCCACAACACGCTGGCCGGCCTCGATTCGCAGGCGGCGGCCGCGCAGCATCGACAGGCGGTCCATCTCCTCGAGGAAGGGCCCCAGGTCGTCGGCATGGAGCCAGTCGTCCATGGCCGGCTCCAAGGCGTTGAGGAAGGCCGCCAGCAGGCGCGGCCGGGACTGCATCAGACCGGTCTCCAGCCGCAGCGACGTGGCGCGATCCGAGAGCTCCCCGGGGAAATCGGCGCGATCCAGGTTGACATTAAGGCCGACGCCGACCACGACATGGCGCAGGCGCCGGCCGTCAGCGTCCATCTCGCAGAGGATGCCGGCCAGCTTGCGCGAGCCGACCCAGAGGTCATTCGGCCACTTCAGGGACACCGCGACGCCGGCGCAGGCCTGGCGCAGGGCCCGGCACAGCGCCAGGCCGGTGACCAGGGCGATCTGCGGCACGCGCGGCACCGCCACGGCCGGACGCAGGACCACGGAAACGTAGAGGTTAAGGCCGGGAGGCGAGTGCCAGACGCGGCCCTGCCGGCCGCGACCGGCGCTCTGCGCTTCGGCCGTGACCACCAACCCGGCCGGGGCGCCGGCGCCGGCCAGTGCCGCAGCGGTGCGGTTGGTCGATGCCAGCACGGGCTCGTGGACCCAGTGCCGGCCCAGGCTCGTCGTGGTCAGGAGCGGCTGCACGGCCGCGGCGGTCGGCGCCACGCTGCCCTGCAGGCAGTCGGGGTCCGCGTCGGGGGCGCCTTCGGCAGGATGCGTCATCGCTCAGACCTCGATACGCATGCCGGTGTAGGCCAGGTCACAGGGCATCGCGCTGCCGGCGGCGCGGACGACGGCGCGGGCCTCGTCCTGGAGGGCGTCGGCCTGGTCGTCGGTGCGGTCCTGGTTCAGGTGCCAGAGGACCAGCCGGCCGACACCGGCCGCAAGGCCGAGGCGGACGGTATCGACGAAGACACTGTGGCCCCAGCCGCGCGTCTGCGCCGCGTACTCCTCCGGGCGGTATTCGGCGTCGTGCACCAGGACGTCGCAGCCTCGGCAGAAGTCGCGGTAGCCCTCGAAAGACCGCCCCCCGCGGTGGTCGAAGGAGAGTTCGTTGTCGGGAAAGAACGCCACCGAGCGGCCGCCGTACTCGAGGCGGAAGCCGCAGCCGCCATTGGGGTGGCTCAGGGGCAGACGCCACACCGTGACACCGCCCACGGCGCAACGGTCGCCACAGAGCTCGTGGAAGGTCAGCGACGCCCCGACCCGCCCCAGATCCACTGGAAAGAACGGCGCCTGCATGGTCTGCTCGAGCATGCCGCGCACCGACTCCTGGGCGTGCATGCAGCCGTAGAACTCGATCTCGAAGCCCTTGGCGAACAGCGGCTTGAAGAAAGGGAAGCCGATGACGTGGTCCCAATGCGCGTGGCTCAGCAGGAAGCACAGCCGGCGCGGCGCGGCCCGTATGAGCCGGACGCCGAGACGGCGCGCACCGGTCCCCGCATCGAGGACGATGAAGGTACCGTCGTCAGCCTCGATGGACAGACAGGTCGTATCACCGCCGTAGCGCACAAACTCCGGACCGGGTGTCGGCACAGACCCGCGCGCCCCCCAGACGGTCATGGTCATGGCCATTGAGCGATATCCTTCCCGACAGCACCGGCACCGTCGACGGCGCTGCGGCCGCCACCCGGGGCACGTCTGACGCCGCCCACGGCCGCGACAACGCGACATCCCGGCCGCGGCCGGCCGCACCGATCCGGCTCTCAGTGTACTCCCGCCCAGGCGGATTGTCCATCGCCGCGCGGCCGGAGTCGGCTCGGCCCATGCCGCGCACGGCATCACGCGGCACCACGCCGGCGGGGCATCCGCTGCCCGCGAGCGGGCCGCGCGAGCCCAGGGCCTATGGATCTGGAGCCCGCCGGATAAGGGACTCAAGCGACAGAAGGGACTCCAGGATGGGGGCGCCGCAGTCCCTGGTGTCCCTTCCTCAGCCGCCGCGGATCAGGCGCCAGCCGATGGCGAACACCGCGACGTCGACGATAGCATGGCTGAGGTAGCCGGGCCAGATCGAGCGGGTCTGCCGGTACAGCGCCGACCACACGGCCCCGCCGATGAAGATGCCGGCGCCGCAGAGCATCGTTGCCGGCCAATCGCAGTACACGCGCAGGGCCACCAGGTGGTGCGCCATGAAGCCCGCGGCGCTGGCCGGTACCGACCAGCGGCCCAGGCCGACGGACTCGAAGCGCTCGACCACAAACCAGCGCCAGACCATCTCCTCGAGCACGGAGTTGACCCCGATCCAGTAGAGCGCCGCGACCAGATACACAGGGGCCTCGGCAAGCCCTGTGGCCGCGCCCATGCGCTGCAGGGCCGGCGGATCCAGGAGCAACGGGCCGAGGGTGGCGTACGCCAGCACCACCATCGCGGCCATGGCCAGGCCCAGCAGGCCGCCGCGGACCATGCCGCCATGGCGCAGGGGCGAGAGGCTCGGCGGACGACGCTCGACCGCCAGACGCCAGACGACCGGCAGGGCCACCAGCCAGACCTTGGCCGCAAAGAACAGCGCCCGCCCCAAGGGGCTTCCCGGCAGGACACTCAGGCCCAGCCAGGCGCCCAGACTTGGCACCGGCAACAGCAAGACCAGCGCCAGCGCCGACAGCCACCGTGCCCTCATGACGACCTCCTGCGCACCATGTCCCGGGGTCCGTGCCCGACACGCCATGCCGAACCGTCGCGCGCACCGCCCGCGGTAACGCGAGTCACCACGGGCGCACGGGCGTCCATGAGCCGCGGCGGCGGCAGCACGGCAACACAATGATTCACACGGGTGGCCAGCACGGCCACGGCCATGATATTAGGGGCTTCATCCGCGGCCTGTCCCGGAGTCCATGCAGACGAGGTCCCGTCCATGCCCTACTGCCCCATCCTCAGCACCCTCGGCTTCGTCCTTTCTGCCGATGGCACGCAGGTCCTGATGACCCACCGCATCGGCCGCCGCAACGACGAGCAGTTCGGCAAGTATAACGGTCTCGGCGGCCGGGTCGAGCGGGACGAGGATGTCGGCGCGGGCATGGTCCGCGAGATCCGCGAGGAGGCCGGCATCGAGGTGACCCGGATGCGGCTCCGCGGCACCATCAACTGGACCGGCTTCGGGCCGTCCGGACAGGACTGGCTCGGCTTCATCTTCCTCATCGAGAGATTCACCGGCACGCCGCACGAGCGCAACGACGAGGGGACCCTCTCCTGGGTCGCCCGCGAGCGCCTGCCCGAGCTGCCCATGTGGGAGGGCGACCGGCTCTTCCTGCCCCTGGTCTTCGACGCCGACCCGCGGCCGTTCCACGGCTTCATGCCCTATGCGAACGGCCGCCCCGTCGGCTGGTCGTTCTCGCGCTTCTGAGCCGCCGGCCGGCGCCGTCTCGCGACGGGCCGGCTGCGTGCGCCTCATGACAGGCCAAGCAGCGCCCTGGCCGCACTGCCGCAGACCCGGCAGCGCGCCTCCGCATCGAGGTCGGCGTGGTACACCTTCAGCAGGCTGGGCTCGACCTCTTTGAAGGGCGCCCCGGAGCCGAAGAGCACGTGGTCGGCGCCGAGGAGTCTGACGACCTTGGCCATCACCTGGCCATAGCAGGACACCTGCCGCGAGGTCTCGACGTAGAGATTCCCGCAGACCGGCTGGCCGGCCGGCGTCGACAGGGCCCCGGCGGTCACCGGCAGCTCGGTGACGACGATCCGCGCCGCGGGCACGGCCCGACACACCGCCAGGATGTCCTGCAGGCTCTGCATGCGCTCGACGTCGAGCCAGTGGCGCTGGCGGGTGTCCACCACCCGGCCCGGTATGAGCACGGGAATGTCCAGCGCCGCGGCGGCACGGACCAGCGCCAGCGCCGGGGCGTCGGAGAGGCTGTAGTCGTGGTACTGCGGCACCATGCGCAGAGCCCGGAAACCGAGGCCCTTCACGCAGGCCTCCAGGTCGCGCTCCCAGGCCGCGTAGCACGGATTCAGGGTGGCGACCCCGACGAAGAAGTCGTCGTGCGCGGCAATGGCCTCAGCCAGCTCGAGGTTGGCGTCGTGGCAGTTCTTGTAGAACAGCCCGGCGGTGTGCGCCGCGGCGGCGCCGGTGATGCCATGCGACTCCAGGTGGCGACGCAGCTCGGCGGCGCTCTGGTTCGGGATGCGACGGAAGGGCCAGTGGCCGATGGCGGTGTTGATGTCGAACATGACTCAGGCCCTCCTCAGACCGAGAATGCGTTCGGCGTTGTGCTGGCAGACCTTAGCCAGGTCGGCGTCGCTCAGGCCGGCGGCGAAGAGCTTCCCGACGCCCTCCTCGAGCACACCGTCGGTGGCGAAGAGGACATGGTCGGCGCCCAGCGTGGCCACCGTCCGGGCCACGATCCCGGCATCGACCACGCTGCCGCTGATATCCAGGTAGCTCCCCGGACGCACCTCCAGCTCGCGCAGGTTCCACTCCCAGTCACCGCCGCCGCCGATGTGGCCCTGAATCAGGGTCGTGCGCGGGAACATCCGGCAGGCCCGCACGAAGTGCCCGGCGTGGCTCAGGCGCGGCTGCAGCCGGCGCGTGGTGTTGTCCATGACCTTGCCGGCATGCATCAGCACCGGCACCCCCATGTCAGCGGCGGCCTCCATCACGGCCGTCTGCGCCGGATCGCAGATGAAGTACTGGTGGTAGAGCTTGGCGCCGCGCATGCCGCCCTGACGAATACAGCGCTCCATCTCCGCCACCGCCTCGCGGGCGTAGCCGGGATTGAGGAAGCAGAAGCCGATGAAGCGGTCGCTGAAGGCCATCGCCTCGAGGACGACGTCGTTGGCCCGACGCACCTCGTCGGGCGTCGGCTGCTCGTGCGTCAGCGGCAGCGACACGCAGAGCCGCTGGATGCCGAGACGGGCACTGCCGTCGAGCAGCGCCTCCGCCCGCGCCCGGTCCAGCCGGCCGTCGGCGCCGGCTGAGACGTGGTTGTGGATGTCAATGCAGTTCACCGATTCCGGAATGCGCGTTTTCACGGCTCCTCCAGGGCTGACGCCGACCACGCCGCCAGGCTGACCGGAGATGGCCCCGTCGACCGGAAGCACGAGACCCGGCAGCAGGCGGGCGGTTCAGGCGCGCTCTACCGTAGGCCGGCCGGGACGCTCAGGCAAGGCCCCTCCACCACGATCTGCATAGGCGGCCCCGGTGAGCCCGTCACAGGGCCGTCCAGTGGCGCCCCACCGCCACAGCAGAGAAGCCCCCGTGGGAGAAGCTCCGCCGGCGCAGGCGCCCTCGGGGGCTTCCTCGCCGCCGTGCCAGAGCCTGGCCGGGCCGCCCTTCAGGGCCGGGGAGCAGGCTTCTCCAGAACCGCCCAGAGCGTGGCGCTGTAGCGGTTGTGGTAACGCAGCCCCGGGTAACGTGCCCGGCGCACCAGCCGCACCAGCCAGGGGCGCGGTTTCTCGGTGACGAATTGCTCCGCCAGCGTGAGGCCGAGCCGCGCCACCGTGCCCTCGACGAAAGCCGTCGCCTCGGTCATGCTGAAGAACCAGCGGTGACGATCTGACGGCGGCAGCACCGGAAGGCCATAGTGGCCGAAGTGACCCCGACCGCGGCCAATCGGCTGACGCGCATCGCACCAGCAGTTCGGCAGGGAGATGATGACATACTGCTTCGCGACTCTGACCAGCTCGTCCAGGATGCCGTGGAGGTTTTCCAGATGCTCGAGCACGTCGATGCAGATGACACAGCGGAAGGCATGGTCGTCGAAAGGCAGACGCTGAACGTCGTCGAGGTTCAGCGTGATATCCGGGTTGCCGGCCATGTCGACACCCGTGTAGGCCACGCCCGTCAGGAGACGCCGCAGAGGCGCTTCGTAACAGCCGACATCAAGAACGGATTCCTGCAGATAGGCGGCGAAGCGCTCGCTGACGAAGGCGCTGCGGCTCGCGCGCGTGGGAAACGACACCCGGACCGTCGTCAAGGCCATGGCGAAGCCCCTATCGATCCCGCCCGCAGGAGTGCGGCGACGGTGCGTCTCCACGTCCCGACTCCCTGCACCGCGGGAAACAGCCACCCCGCGACTCGACCACGCCAGACCACGGACTGCGGCAACAGACGCACGACATCGCCGGCGACAGTCCGCCATACCATACCATGGCGGCAGGAAGCCCGCAAGGCACGGGTACACGCATGGGCGCATGTCCGTTCCGTAGGGTAGTGTCCTCGGTGCTGGCCGTGCGCCGTGGGGTTCGTCAAGCTGGGGCACTGTGGGGGAAGAGCAGATGCCAGCGGCCGTTACGGT
>JAGVUW010000177.1 GCA_019136035.1 Verrucomicrobiota bacterium
GGAAGGCGACGTACTGGGTGCCGCCGACCAGGGCCCGGCGCGTCCGCGCCGAGGCCATGGCGATGTCGACGAGCTGCTCGGCGCTCGGGTTGATGTTCACGCCGCTGTCGGCGTAGAGCAGGACGGTGTCGCCGGCCGGTGAGGGCGTCTTCAGGTCCATCACGAAACAGCCCGAGGCGAGCTTGACGCCGGGGGCGGTGCCGAGGCAGGTGAAGCTGGCGCGGAGCATGTCCGGCGTCGAGGCGATCGAGCCGGCCACCAGGCCGCCGACCAGACCCGCGTTCAGCATCAGGTTGCCGAAGTTCAGGCGGTTCCGGACTGCCTCGCGCGCCTGCTCCATGGTGACGCCCTTGGCCTTGCGGCGCTCATAGAAGATGCCGACGAGGCGGTCGGTCAGCTCGGCCGGGGCGTTAAGCCAGTCGAGCACCTCGATGTTCAACCCCAGAAAGGAGACATTCGCCTGCGCCAGGGCCGCCTTGGCCTCCTCCGGCGTCGCCAGCACCACGACCTTGGCGGCAATGCCCTGCTGGGCAATCTTGGCCGCCGCCGCCATCACACGCGGGTCCATGCCCTCGGGCAAAACCAGGGATAGGCCGCCGGAGCGGGCCTTCGGTACGAGGAGATCCATCAGGGCCATCGTCAGAGTCCTTTCAGCAACACCGCGCCTGTCCGCCTCAAACCGCAGCCGTGCCCATGCCGGGCCGGCTCACTTCGTCAGCATCTCCTGGGTCTCAATCGCGATCATCAGCTCCTCGTTGGTCGGCATGACCACCGCCTTCATCGTGCTCTCGGGGGTGCTGACGACGGCCGCCTGGCCCATGACGGCGTTGGCGCTCTTCTCGAGGAAGCAGCCCAGGACGCCGAGGCGCTCGATGAGGGCCTCGCGCACCACGGCGCTGTTCTCGCCGATACCGCCGGTCAGCACGATCGCGTCGGCGCCCTGCAGGACGACGAAGTAGGCGCCGATGTAGCTGGCCAGGCGGTGCGTGAAACACTGGAAGGCCTGCTGCGCGTGGGCGTCGCCATGGTGCGCCGCCGAGATGATGTCGCGCATGTCGCTCTTGCCATCGGCCAGACCGGCCAGGCCGCTCTGCTTGTTCAGGAGGTTGTCGGCCGCCTCGACGCTCATGCCGAGGTTGCGGATGAGGTAGAGCACCACGCCGGCGTCGACATTGCCGCTGCGCGTCCCCATGACCAGGCCGGCCAGGGGCGTCATGCCCATGGTGGTGTCCATCACCTTGCCGCCACTGACCGCGGCGATGCTGCCGCCGTTGCCGAGGTGGCAGGTGATCAGGCGGGCCTTCGTCGGGTCGAGCTTGAGATACTCGCAGGTGGCCCCGTAGACGTACTTATGCGAGGTGCCGTGGAAGCCGTACTTGCGGATGTGGTAACGCTCATACAGCTCGCGCGGAATGGCGTACAGGTAACTCGACGGCGGCATGGTCTGGTGGAAGGCGGTGTCGAAGACCGCGACGTTCGGGATGCCGGGGAAGACCGCCTCGCAGGCCTCGATGCCGACCAGATTCGGCGGGTTGTGCAGCGGCGCCAGGGCGGCGCAGTCGCGGATGCTCTTCTTGACCTCGTGGTTGACCACCGCCGAAGAGGTGAACTTCTCGCCGCCATGCACGACGCGATGCCCGATCGCCTTGATCTCGGAGAGGTCCCGCAACACCCCGACCGCGGTATCGACCAGACGGTCACAGAGGACCTTCAACGCCTCGGCGTGATCCTTGATGCCGACCTCCATCTCCACCTTGGCATCGCCGGCACGCTGGTAAATGAAGTTCGGGTGCTTCAGCCCGATGCGCTCGATGTTGCCCTTGGCCAGCATGCGGCGCTCGCCGTTGGTAATGTGGAAAACGGTGAACTTCAGCGACGAACTGCCAGCGTTGACCACGAGGACTTTCACTGCCCGCTCCTGCATCTGGAACGGACGCACACTGCCCCGGGGGCAGGCAACCGGGCCCGGCTGCCCGGCGGCGCGTCCGCTCACATTGTCCGTAGTTAAGAGACCTTTAACCGGTAGTATAAAGCGCCTTTCCCCGCCTGCCTCGTGCCCTCACAGGATTCCGGCAATGCCTCAGCCGAGTCGGGCCGGTTCGGATGGGACATCGCGCCCGACGCCTCCCCGCGGGCCTCCGTCTGGCCTGCGGCACTACCCCGGCAGGCCCTCCGGCCGGATCTGGGCGCGCAGGACGGCGGCGCACGCCGGGTCAAAGGCGCTCGGGGGGTCGGTCAGACACGACGCCGAGGCCGCCGCCAGGGCCTCGACGAAGGCCGCCGCGACCGCCGCGTCGTCGAGCCGGCGGCCGGCCAGGCGCTGCAGCCAGATGCCGCTGGCGCAGTCGCCGGCGCCAGTGGTGTTGCGCAGGCCCTGGAGACGCGGCAGACGCCAGCGCCGCGTGACGCCAGGCCCGAAGAGCCACGCCGCCTCGGGCCCGGCCGTGACCCCGAGCCAGCCGAGGCGCCAGCGCCGACGGCATTGCGCCGCCGCCGCCGCGAGGTCGTCGAGGCCGGACAGGAGCCGCAGCTCGCCGGCGTTGATCTTGATGAGGTCGACGCCGGCCTCCAGCGTCGCGCCGACGCCCTTGACGCCGTCGAGGAGGACCACCGCGCCGGCGGCGCGCGCGGCGCGCGCCACGTCGGCATAGAACGACTCCGGCACCCCCGGCGGGGTACTCCCGCAGAGCGCCACGCCGGCGTGCCGCGGCACCGCCGCCAGGACGCGCCCCAGCAATGCCTCGACCACCCCCGCCGGCACCGCCGACGAGGGCTCGATCAGCTCGGTGACGACGCCGCTGGCGCCGTCGACCAGGGTCGTGCACACCCTTGTCCCGCCGGGCTGCTGCGCCTGGATCGAGGCGATCCCATCCGCCGCGAGCTCGGACGACAGCAGCGCCCCCGTGGCGCCGCCCGCGACGTACGCCACCGTCACCGACGCACCGGCGATGCGCATGGCCCGCGCCGCGTTGACGCCCTTGCCGCCACCGCACTCGCGCAGACTCGCGGCGCGGTTCACCGCACCCAGGGTGAGGCGGTCGAAGCTCAACGTCTTCTGCCAGGCGGGATTCAGGCAGACGGCCAGCAGCCGCGGCGTCTCCGGAGTCATGGCCTCACCCCCATGCCGGCAGACCGCCGGCTGCGCCGGGGCGCCGCCCGCCAGCCACCGCCGGCGGCGCTCGACACCGCGACCCGCCGAAGACCGGCGCCGCGAAGACCCTGACCCTGCCGCGTCACGCCTGGAAATCCGCCGGGGTGAAGGGCACGCCGCCGCCGGCCTCGATAGCCGGAATGACCTTCAGCACCGCCACGGCCGTGCGGTACGCCTCCTCGCCCGGACAGGCCAGGAGGGCCTTGTCGCCGGCCCGCACCGCCGCAAAGAAGTTCTCGAGGTGGAGCTGGTGCACATTCCTGTTCTGAAACGCCTCCACCGCGGCCTTGCCCTCGGCGCCCAGCCCGGCGATGGCCGGCAGCAGCGGCACCGTCTCAACGCCGTCGTGGACGACCTTCTCGACACTCGCCAAATAGCCGGGGAGCTCCTTGCCGGGCTCCGGGACGTAGTAGCACTTGCGCGGGTCCTCGGAGAGGGTCAGGGCGCCGCCGTCGCCGGCAAAGCGCTCGAAGTAGTGCCCGTAGCTGTTGGTGTTGAGGACCTGGTAGAAGGCGCGTGCCGAGCCTTCGGCGGTCTTGTACTCGTAGGTGCAGAGCACATCCGAGTGCCACTCGCGATCGGTGAAGTAGTCCGTATCGCCCATGGCCATGACCCGCCGCGGGTCGGCCCCGAGGAACCAACTGAAGATGTCGATCTGGTGGCTGCCGAGGTCGGCGATCGGGCCGGCCGAGTAGCGGCGGTACCAGCGCCAGTTGCGGAAGTGCTCCATCGACTCGAAGCCGTAGGCCTTGAGCGTCTCGGCCGGAATCTCGAACTCCTGCGGCCAGGTCAGCTTCGGCTGCACGCCGCGGTTCCACTGCCCATAGCAGGTGGTCAGACGACCGCAGATGCGGTCCTCGCGCAACATCTTCAACGCCTGCTGGTAGATCGGGTTGCTGCGGCGCTGGTGGCCGATCTGCAGGAGCCGGCCGGCCTCGGCCGAGGCCTTGACCATCGCCGCAGCCGTCGCCAGGTCGTTCGTCATCTCCTTCTCGCAGTACACATGCTTGCCGGCCTTCAGACAGGCGATGCTGTGCTCGGCATGCCAGAAGTCCGGCGTGGCCACAATGACGGCGTCGAGGTCGGGCTCCTTCTCGAGCATGACGCGGTAGTCGTCGTAGGTGGCCACGGCCTCGGCCCAGTCGGCGTGGCCGGCACGCTTGTACTGGCTCTTCAGACTGCGCGAGGCGTAGCGCTGGCTGTAGGACCAGATGTCGCAGACCGCGCGCACGCGTACGCCCGGGATACCCAGACAGTCGTTCATCAGGACGCGGCCCTGCGTGCCGGCACCCAGCAGCGCCACCTCGATGACGTCGCCCGCCGCGGCCGCCGGCGCCTGCGCCAAACCCCTCGAGGCGACCAGCAGACCCGCTCCCACGGCGGCCGCGCTCTGCACGAATTCCCGGCGTGAGAGATCCATCGGAAGACTCCTTAATCCTTAATTAAGCGGGCCGCAACGGCGGCACGGCCGCGCCCCGGACTGGCCTAACCCGACCTATTCACGCGCCGCATGGCGGCTCGTGAACAGGTCACCCTTCGGACTTCGACGCGAGGCACTTACGGCCTCTTGCTCAGGGTTAGCCTTGAGCAAGCGGCGCGACGCGACGCGCGTCGAAACGTGCGCCGCTAAGCAGCGCGGCGCACGTGGATTGTGAGCGAAGCATCCGCGCTTCGCGAACAATCCAGGCTAATCTGCCACGCCGGCGACACCCCGGCAACCGGCGCCCGCCGCCCAGCGGGTCTGACGGAGGGCCTCGTAGAGGACGATCGAGACGGCGTTGGCGAGGTTGTGGCTGCGGGCATGGCGACCCGGCATCGGAATGGTCAAAAGCGCCTCGCGGTAGCGCTCGTAGAAGGCCGGCGGCAGGCCGCTGGTCTCGTTGCCGAAGACCAGCCAGTCGTCCTCGTCGAAGCGCACCTCGTACAGACTGCGGGAGCCCTTGGTGCTGCAGAACCGCAGCGCGCCCGGCCGAGACCGCTCCAGGAAAGCCTCCCAGGTCGGGTGGACCGTGACATCGAGGTGCCGCCAGTAGTCCAGGCCGGCACGACGCAGGTGCGCCTCGTCCAGCGAGAAGCCCAGCGGCTCGATCAGGTGCAGGTCCGCATCGGTGCAGACGCAGAGCCGACCGATGGTGCCCGTGTTCTGCGGGATCTCGGGGGCCACAAGGACGACATGCGGCATACCGCTCACCTCACCCCGATCGGCACAACGCCCGGCCGGGCTCGGGGACGGCCACGGCCAGACCGGGGTACCACACCCGCCGGTCCGGTACCATAGCACCGGCCGCCCCCCCCGCCGTGCCGTGGCGCCCATCGACGGAGACTGCCTTCCCTTGCCCCAAGGGGGCTGCGTCCCAGAGCCCAGGGTTGCGGTACCGCCGCTACCCTGGGATAGCCCATGGCCGTGGGCCCCAACCCCAACGAGGGTTGCGTCGGCCGGATCGCCAGAGGCCCGCGCGTCGGCACCATGACGCAACCCACGTTGGGGTTGGATGGGCGGCATGGGGTCGGTACCCAGGGTAGCGGCGTACCGCTACCTTGGGCTGGAGGACGCAATCCCGTTGGGATAGGGCAGCCGCCCGACGAACGCCCTCGTCGAGACCTGCCCGGCGGGGGGATCCGGCAACAGCCGGACGGACACTCCCCCGGTCTCCCCCTTAAGGGCGCAGATGCCGGAAGAGCCGGCGTGGCGCATACCCCCGCCGTGCGGTTGCGGCCACGGCAGCGTGTGGTATGGTCATCCTGGCGCTGGAGCACGAGACCGAGGGACTGCTGGGCGAGATCATCGGGGGGGAGCGAGTCATGAAAGCCACTGAAGCCAAGCTGCTGGGGTTCCTGAAGAAGTCACCGCAGTTCGTCATACCGATCTATCAGCGCACTTACAGCTGGGCGGATCGTGAACGCCGCCAGCTCTGGGACGACGTCCTGCGCGCTGGTCGCAGCGACGCCATCACGGCCCATTTCGTGGGTTCCATCGTCT
The DNA here is from genome assembly GCA_019136035.1 of Verrucomicrobiota bacterium. Classification (GTDB taxonomy): domain Bacteria; phylum Verrucomicrobiota; class Lentisphaeria; order Oligosphaerales; family JAFGRS01; genus JAGVUW01. The sequence continues at coordinate 6,132 of JAGVUW010000177.1, forward strand.
ACATCGAGAAGGACATCTACCATGTCTCCAGCCAGTCTCCGCTTCTCGTCATTGATGGCCAGCAGCGCCTCGCCACCGTTATGCTGATGATCGAGGCCCTGGCCCGTCACCTGGGCGACTCCGAGCCCGTCGACGGCTTTTCGGCGAAGAAGCTACGCAACTACTATCTGCTGAACCCCCTCGAGGACGGCGAGCGCGGCTACAAGCTGTTGCTCACCCAGACAGACAAGGCAAGCCTGCTGGCCCTGGTCCAACAGAAGCCCCTGCCGGCGGAGCGGTCTTTTCGTATTGAGGAGAACTTCGCCTTCTTCGAGGAGCAGGTTCAGAGCCTCGGGAACGACCTTGCTGTGTTGTGCCGTGGCCTCGCCAAGCTTGTGATTGTCGACATCGCGCTCAGCCGAGGCCAGGACAATCCGCAGCTCATCTTCGAGAGCATGAACTCGACTGGCCGCGAGCTCAGCCAAGCCGACCTGATCCGGAATTTCGTGCTGATGGGCCTTGAGCCAGCCCACCAGACCCAGCTCTATGAAGACCACTGGCGGCCGATGGAGATCGCCTTCGGCCAGGACGCCTACGGCACGCACTTCGACGGCTTCATGCGGCACTACCTGACGCTCAAGACCGGTGATATCCCCAATGTCCGAGAGGTCTACGAGGCCTTCAAGTCCCACGCGCGCTCACCCGGCGTGGCGGCGGCCAGCGTCGACGCGCTGGTTGCCGATATCCACGCCTTTGCCGGCTACTACTGCGCCATGGCGCTGGGCAGGGAGCCCGACAAGGAGATGGCTGCCGCCTTTCAGGACCTGCGGGAACTGAAGGTGGACGTGGCCTACCCCTTCCTGCTGGAGCTCTATCACGACTACACTAAGGGCGTGTTTCCCAAGGATGACTTTGTCCGCGCGGTTCGACTCGTCGAGGCATACGTCTTCAGGCGGGCCGTCTGCGCCATACCGACGAACTCGCTCAACAAGACCTTTGCCACGTTCCGTCGCGCGCTCAAGAAGGACCGTTACCTGGAGAGCATTCAGGCGCACCTGCTCACACTGCCCTCCTACCGGCGCTTCCCGGGCAACGATGAGTTCAGGCGCGAGTTGACTGTACGTGATCTCTACAACTTCCCGCGCCGCAGTTACTGGTTGCGCCGCCTGGAGAACCACGGCCGCAAGGAACGCGTGCCAGTGGACGAGTACAGCATCGAGCACATCCTGCCGCAGAACGAGAACCTGTCGGCCTCCTGGCGCGAGGCCCTTGGTCCGGAGTGGAAACGCGTGCAGGAAACCTGGTTGCATACCCTCGGCAACCTGACGCTCACGGGCTACAACCCCGAGTACGGTGACCGGCCCTTTGCCGAGAAGCGCGACATGAAGGGCGGCTTCCGGGAAAGCCCGCTGCGCCTTAACGAGGGACTCGGCGCCTCTGACACGTGGGATGAAACCGCCATCAAAGCGCGTGCCGATCGGCTCGCAGAGGCGGCGGCCCTCGTGTGGGCTTCCCCCTCGCTATCGCAGGACGTCCTTGAGACCTACCGCCCGAAGGTTGAGAAATCAGGCGCATACACTATCGCCGACCACCAGCATCTTGCCGAGGGCAGCCCCATGCGGTCGCTCTTCGATGCCTTTCGCGGAGAGGTCCTGGCTCTCGACTCCTGCGTGACCGAGGAGTTCCTCAAGCTCTACGTAGCCTACAAGGCCGAGACCAACTTTGCGGACGTCGTGCCCCAGGCCAAGCGCTTACGGGTGTCGCTCAACCTGCAGTTCCATGAGTTGCACGATCCGAAGGGCTTGGCCAAGGATGTGACCGGCCTCGGCCGCTGGGGCAACGGCGACGTGGAGGTGAGCCTGAGCAAGATGGAGGAATTGCCCTACATCCTGGGCCTTGTGCGCCAGGCCTTCGAGAAGCAGATCGGGGACGTGGAGCCCCAGACATGACCGCCGGCCTCAAGCCCTACCCGCGAATGGGGGACTCCGGCGTCCCCCCGGCTCGACGAGGTGCTGGGGCACTGGCCCGGCCTGTCCCGTGCCCCAAGGACCCAGGGTAGCGGATTACCGCAACCCTGGGCTGGGGGACGGAATCCCGTTGGGATAGGGGAGGCACCCCATGACCGCCGGCCTCAAGCCCGATCCGCGAATGGGGGACTCCGGCGTCCCCTGGCGCGGCGAGGTCCCGGGGCATTGGGCCGACCTGTCCCATGCCCCAAGGACCCAGGTTAGCGGGGGTACCGCAACCCTGGGCTGGGGGACGGAATCCCGTTGGGATAGGGGAGGCACACCATGACCGCCGACCTCAAGCCCGATCCGCGAATGGGGGACTCCGGCGTCCCCCCGGCTCGACGAGGTGCTGGGGCACTGGCCCGGCCTGTCCCGTGCCCCAAGGGGGCTACGTCCCAGAGCCCAGGGTTGCGGTACGCCGCTACCCTGGGTAGGCCGATGGTCGGGCATCTCAACCCCAACGGGGTTGCGTCAGGAGGGGAGTGCCATGCCACAGTCGTTGTCGGCGGTTTTCGTCCATGTCGTGTTCTCCACCAAGGACCGTCGGCCGGACCTGCACTCCGCCGCGATACGGGCGGAGCTGCACGCCTACCTCGGCGGTGTGTCGGCGACCCTCGACTGCCCGCCGTTGCTGGTGGGCGGCACCGAGGACCACGTCCATGCGCTGGTCCGGCTCGGCCGAACGGTCACGCAGGCCGACTGCGTGAAGGAACTCAAGCGCGTTGTGGCGGGCGGCTTGGAAGTGGGCCAAAATGGTCGGTGTGAGTGGCCCCGGCGGGCGGGGTTGTCGGCCTGTGTCGGCCCCGGGGGCGGATAGGGTTGCGGCGACACTGCC
>JAGVUW010000053.1 GCA_019136035.1 Verrucomicrobiota bacterium
CGGCACCCCCTTCAGGGTGCGTGGCTCGCGGGTTTGCGTTTCCGGGGGTCGTGCTCTCGCGCGACCCCCGGCTGCGATCTGGCACCCCCTTCAGGGTGGCCAGGTCAGCGCCGGCGCCGTGACGTGACGTCGCCGCGCGCTGGCCTTGCGTGCGCCGCAGGCTATAGTATCGGGTTCAGCCCCTTCCCGAGAACCGCGCCTCAGGCGCGTCGCCGGCGGCCAGCGGCCGTCGCGGCGTTGTGTCGCGGCTCTTGGGCGCACTCAGTCAGCACCAGGATCCCCATGGAACAAAGCAAGATCCGCAACATCGCGATCATCGCGCACGTCGATCACGGCAAGACCACCCTGGTCGATGTCTTCTTCCGCCAGGGCCACATGTTCCGCGACAACCAGCAGGTCGCCGAACGGCTGATGGACTCCATGGACCTGGAGCGCGAACGCGGCATCACCATCGCCGCCAAAAATGGCTCCTTCCGCTACAACGACTACTGGATCAACATCATCGACACCCCCGGACACGCCGATTTCGGCGGCCAGGTCGAGCGTGTTCTGAAGATGGCCGACGGCGCCCTCCTCCTGGTCGACGCCGCCGAGGGCCCTATGCCGCAGACCTACTTCGTGCTCAAGAAGGCCCTCGCCCTGAGCCTGCCGATCATCGTGGTGATCAACAAGATCGACAAGCCGGCGGCGCGCCCGCACTGGGCTGTCGACCAGGTCTTCGACCTCTTTGTCAAGCTCGGCGCCCCGGACCACATCCTGGACTTCCCGGTCGTCTATGCCTGCGCCCGCGACGGCTTCGCGGTGAATGACCCGACCGACACGCCGAAGGATCTGTCGCCGCTGTGCGAGAAGATCGTGGCGCACATCCCGCCGCCGAGCGGCTCGCCGGACGAGCCCCTGCAGATGCTGGTCAGCAGCATCGACTACTCGCCCTACCTCGGCCGCCTGGGCATCGGCAAGATCACCTCCGGGACGCTGAACACCAACAAGGATATCGTCGTCGTCCTGCGTGACGGCAAGACCATCCCGGCGCGCATCACCAAGGTCTACCGCTTCGAGGTCAACCGCCAGGTCCCCATCGAGGTGGCGGGCACCGGCGAGATCGTGGCCGTGGCCGGCATGGACGAGGTCACCGTCGGCGTGACCTACACCGACCCCGACGACCCGCGGCCGCTGCCGCCGTCGCCGATCGACCCGCCGACCATCAGCATGAACTTCATCCCCAACGACTCGCCGTTCGCCGGCCGCGAGGGCACCTTCGTCACCAGCCGCCACCTGGCCGACCGCCTCCAGCACGAGTGCATGAGCGACGTCGCCCTGCACGTCGAGCCGGTCAGCGACGGCATGGGCTACAAGGTCAGCGGCCGCGGCGAGATGCACCTCTCCATCCTGATCGAGCGCATGCGCCGCGAGGGCTACGAGCTGCAGGTGACCCGTCCGCAGGTGATCCTGCACGAGGAGAACGGCCAGGTCACCGAGCCCTACGAGGAGCTGACCGTCGACGTCGACGAGAGCTGCGTCGGCGCCGTCATCGAGAACCTCGGCCAGCGCCGCGGCCTGATGCTGGCCATGGAGACCGCCAACGGCATGGCCCGCCTGGTCTACCGCATCCCGACGCGCGGCCTGCTCGGCTTCCGCGGCGAGTTCCTGACCGACAGCAAGGGCCTCGGCGTCATGAACTACATCTTCAGCGACTACGGCCCCTACGCCGGGCCCATCCGCGGCCGCCAGCGCGGCGTCCTCATCTCGATGCTCGACGGCGCCACCGTCGCCTACGCCCTCTTCAACCTCCAGGACCGCGGCCGGCTCTTCTGCGGTCCCGGCAAGAACATCTACCGCGGCCAGATCATCGGCGAGCACTGCCGCGACAACGACCTCCTGGTCAATCCCTGCAAGGGCAAGAAGCTGACCAACATGCGGGCCTCCGGTTCGGATGAGAATGTCATCCTGACGCCGCCCGTGATCATGAGCCTCGAAGAGTATATTGCCTACATCAACGACGATGAGCTGGTCGAGATCACCCCGGCCGATATCCGCCTGCGCAAGCGCGAGGTGCGCAAGTGGTACGGGCCTTCGAGCAGCGACGAGCGGGGCTGAGCCGGCACGCCAAGCCGGGCCGCGCGTGCCATGCACGCCGCGGCACCCGGCGGCATCCGGCGAACCGAATACGGCCGGAACGCCATGCGCTCCGGCCGGCGTGGAGGACAGGGCCATGCGAACAGCCCAGAAGGGCGACAGCGTCCGGGTGCATGTCTTCGGCCGCCGCCAGGACGGCACCCCGGTGGAGTCGACACTGCAGGGCCCGCCGGCCGAGATCACCCTCGGCGAGGGCCTCCTCCTGCCGGCCCTCGAGGAGGCCCTCGTGGGCATGGCTCCCGGCGAACGCAAGACTGTCCGCCTGCCGCCCGCAAAGGCCTTCGGACGCTACCGCCGGGAGCTGGTCTGCGCGGTGCCGCGTGCCAAGCTCTCGGAGCAGGCCGAGCCCCAGCCCGGGATGCTGGTGCAGGTCATCGACCCCGCCCCCGGCTGCCCGGCCCAGGGCGTCGTCGTCGAACTGCATGGCGATCAGGCCGTCCTCATCGACGGCAACCACCACCTGGCCGGCGAGACCCTGGTCTATGACCTGCAGTTCGTCGAGTTCGTCGACTGAGACGGCACCCGCGGGCGGCGCTCCGGGCCGCGGCCTCCGGGCACAGCCCCCGACGCCGGCCGCAGGGCCCGCATGGAGCCACGAGGCGCAAGCATGACGACGAGGCCTTTCGGAGGCGCGGGCAAGGTCGGCCAGTCGCTCCTCAGCGGACCGGAGAAGCGCCTGGTGTCTGCCTGGGTCGGCCGCATCCCGCGCGGCCTGGAGACCTACCACCTCACCCTGCTGACCGTCCTGTGGAGCGCCCTGACGGTCCTCTTCGGCTGGCTGGCCCGCGGGCAGCGCCACTGGCTCTGGATGGTCTCGGTGATGATCGTCTGCCAGTACCTCTCCGACCTCTTCGACGGGGCCGTCGGCCGGCGTCGCGGCACCGGCCTGGTGAAGTGGGGCTTTTTCATGGACCACTTCCTGGACTACATCTTCCTGAGCGCCCTGATCATGGCCTACGCCATGGTCGCGCCGCCGGGCTACGACCTCTGGTTCCTGGGCCTGCTGGCCCTGACCGGCGCCCACATGGTGCACTCCTTCCTCTCCTTCGCCGCCACGAACGAGTTCCGCATCGCCTTCTTCGGCATCGGTCCGACCGAGATGCGTCTGGTCTTCATCGCGGTCAACGCCTTCATCATCCTGACCGGCACTCGCACCTACGCGATCACCCTCCCGGCCGTCACGGCCGTGGTCCTGGTGGCCCTGGTGGTATCGGTCGTCCACACGCATCGCCGCCTCTGGGCTCTGGACATGGCCGCCAAGGCGGCCGCGGAGAGCGCCGCGGCACCCGGCCGCGACCCCGGCGCCACGGGTGCCAAGCCGTGAGCGCCGCCATGCCCGACTTCGTGCCCGGCCTGCGCCCCCCGGCCGATGCCGGGGCGGCTCTGTGCTACTACTTCAGCCCCGGCGGCGACCTCCTCGTCTATCCCGGCGACCCGCCGCGGCCGGCCGACCTGGCGCCGCCCGAGCCGCCGCAAGGCGAGGCCGTCACCGCCGGCCTCTACCTGGGCCAGCTCGGCAACCAGGCGTGCTTCGCGCACTGGGGACCCGAGACCGCTCCCGACGGCACCGAGTACGCCAGCCTGCGCGGGCTCATGCTGCGCATGCAGGAGCCCCTCGGAGCCATCGCCGGGCGCGCCCGGCAGCTCCTCGAGTGGGACCGCGACTACCGCTTCTGCGGACGCTGCGGCACGCCTATGCGCGACAAGGACGACGAACGCGCCAGGATCTGCCCGGCCTGCCAGCACCTCGGCTACCCACGCCTCAACCCGGCCATCATCGTCGGCATCACCCACCACGGCCGACTCCTCCTCTGCCGCAACGCCCGCCACCGTGGCGGCTTCTTCAGCCTGGTGGCCGGCTTCGTCGAGGTCGGCGAGAGCCTCGAGCAGGCCGTCCGTCGCGAGGCCGCGGAAGAGGTCGGCCTCAGCCTCGAACGCGTCGGTTACGTCGGCAGCCAGCCGTGGCCCTTCCCGAGCGGCCTGATGATCGGCTTCACCGCCGAGGCCGCCAGCGCCGCCATCCGGGTCGACGGCGACGAGATCGTCGAGGCCGGCTGGTACGGCCGCGACGACCACCCGCCGATCCCGCCCCACGGCAGTATCTCACGCACCATCATCGACGCCGTCCTGGCCAGCCTCCCCGGCTGAGGGCAGAGTCCCTGCAGCGGGCGGCCTGGCGCGGGCAGAGCAACCTGGCGCAGACCTGTCGGACCTGGCAGACTGGCCAGGCGATTCCTCGGCGAGCGGCGCCCTTCCGGCGCCGGTGCCGGGAACCCGGGCCGCCGCGGCGGCGTCTCTGTCAGCGTGGGTGGCCGCGGCGGCCCGGGCTCGGTGTTGCCGGACCGGTCGGGCCACGACAGCTTTCGGGTAACCAGGAGGTGACCATGCCCCAGCCTTCAGTCCATCGACGCAAGGTGGTGGTGGTCGGTGCCGGTGCGGTCGGGTCGACCTTCGCCTATGCCCTGGCGCAGAGCGGCCTGGCCGAGGAGATCGCGCTGGTCGACCGGAACACGGATCTGGCGACAGGCCAGGTCCTCGATCTGGTTCACGGTCAGCCCTTCTTTCCGACCGTAGCGATCCACGTCGGCACCCCGGCCGACTACGCCGACGCGCACCTGATCGTGCTCACGGCCGGCGCCGCACAGCGCCCCGGCGAGACGCGCCTGCAGCTCCTGCAGAAGAACGCCGCGGTGGTGCGCGCGGTGGTGCGTGACATCGCGGCGCAGGACTCCCGGGCGGTGCTCCTGGTGGTCAGCAACCCGGTCGATGTCATGACCGCGGTGGCGCTCCAGGAGACCGGCTGGGCGCGCCACCGCGTCGTGGGCTCGGGGACGGTCCTGGACAGCGCCCGCCTGCGCCATCTGCTCAGCGCCCACTGCGGGGTCGACGTGCACAACGTCCACGCCTACGTCCTCGGCGAGCATGGCGACAGCGAATTCGTAGCCTGGTCGATGGCCCACATCGGCGGCCTGCCGATGCGCGAGTACTGCCCGCTCTGCCGGCACTGCGAGGACTGGCAGGCGGAGCGCCGCCGTATCGAGCAGCAGGTGCGCGACTCGGCCTACCACATCATCGGCTACAAGGGCGCCACCTGGTTCGCCGTCGGCATGGCCCTGGTGCGCATCGCGGGCGCGATTCTGCGCGGCCAGCACAGCGTCCTGACGGTGTCGAGCCGCCTCGACGGCGAGTTCGGCCTGCGTGATGTCTGCCTGAGCATGCCCTGTGTGGTCGCGTCGAACGGCATCGAGCGACTGATCGAGAGCACCCTCCCGAGCGAGGAGCAGGCGGCCCTCGAGGCCTCCGCCGCGAAACTGCGCGAGGCCATCGGCCAGGTCGCCGGGCCGACCTGAGGCGTCAGCGCTCAGCCGACGCGCAGCGGCGCTCCGCTCAGCTCGATGATGCGGCTGCCCAGGTCGTCGGCCCAGTCGCGCTGGTGGCTGACCATCAGCACGGCAGCGCCGGCGGCCTGGAACTCGCGGATGCCGTCGGCGACCTGCCGGCAGGAGGCCGCGTCGAGGAAGGCGAACGGCTCGTCCAACAGCAGGACCTCGGGGGTAACAGCCAGAGCCCGCGCCAGGTTGACCCGACGACGCATGCCGCCGCTCAGCTCCGCCGGGAGCTTCCCCGATGCCTCGCCCAGACCGAGGCGTTCCAGCCAGAGATCGGCGGCGTGGCGGGCCGCGGCGCCGTGCAGCCAGCCGCTCAGCCCGATGAGGAGATTCTCACGCACCGAGCGCCACGGCAGCAACCGCGGCTCCTGGAAGGCATAGCCGATCCGGCGCGAACCGACGTGACGCCGGCCGGACCGGGGCTGGCGTAGGCCGGCCGCGACGTCCAGGGTCGTCGACTTGCCGCACCCCGAGGGACCGCACAGGCACACCATGCCGCCGGCGGGCACCTCGAGCGAGACATCCGCCAGCACGAGCCCGCGGCCGGGATAGGCGAAGGCGATGTGCTCGAGCTGGATCATGGCGCCGCCCCTGCCGCCGGGCCCTCGGCCCGGCGGTCCTGCCGCAACGGGTGGATCAGGCCCATCTCGAGAACCAGCCCGATCGCCACAATGATGACCGTCCAGGACAGCAACAGCGGCATGTCGAGCTGCCGCGACGCCCAGTAGATGCGCGCCCCGATGCCATTGCCCGAACCGAAGAACTCGGCGGTGGCGGTGACCTTCCAGGTGATTCCCAGGGCGAAACTGAAGGCCGCCAGCGCATAGCGCGAGATGCCCGGCAGAACGATATCCCAGAGCACGCGCCGCAGCGGCAGGCGGTACATCCTGGCCATCTCCAGGAGGCCGCGGTCGAGGTCGGCGGTGCCGTGGGCGATGTTGATGAAGAGCATCGGGAAGGTCGCCGCCGCCACCACCAGCACCGGCACCGTCGCGCCGATGCCGGCCCAGACCAGGAGCAGGCTGATCCAGACGATCGGCGGACAGCTCTGCAATGCCGTGACCAGCGGCGAGACCAGCCGCATCGCGGTCGGGCTCAGGCCGCAGGGGATGCCCAGGATATAGCCCAGGGCGGCGCCGAGAGCCATGCCGGCCGTGCCGCGGAAGAGCGTCAGCACGATGTGCTCCCAGGTGTCGGCACGGACCAGCAGGCCGGCAAGCACGCGGCCCGTGCGCCAGGGCCCCGGCACCAGGTCGCTGCCGAACGACAGGCTGGCCACCGCCCACACCAGGAAGAGCAGCAGCCAGGGCGCGAGGCGTCCACAGATGCGTTTCATGAGCGAAAACGTAGCCCGCGCCGAGGTGATTCCCAGCCCGCGCGCGGCAACGGACGGCCCAGGGCGGTCCGCGGCGCCGCCCGTGGCCCTGCCCCCCGGCGCCGGCGGCGCCGGGGGCGGATGCCGAGCCGACGCTCGGCGCTCCCAGGGGCGCGGCCGCGGAACGCCGCCGCGCCGAGACCTCTCGAGACCTCCCGAGGCCCTGGCGTCCCTGGCGTCCCTGGCGTCCCTGGTGTCCCTGGCGTCCCTGGGGTCCCTGGCGTCCCTGGTGTCCCTGGGGTCACTGGGGTCACTGGTGTCCTTGGGGTCGCCACCGGGCCGCGCCGGGCTTCGGGCGGCGCCGGCACTGGAGACCGCTGCGCGGCGGCGCTATGGTAGTCCAGCGCGACCGTTGCCGGCAGAGGGGTCGGCACGGCGCCGCAGAGGAGAGGCACGCATGACGCGGAATGGCTATCAGCACATGGTCCTGGACGACTACGTCGAGCGCGTCCGTGAGCTCCACCTGGCCCGCCGCGAGTTCCTCGACGGGCGGCGGTCGCGTGCCGAGATCAGGGCCTTCCAGGCCTACTGCCTGGAGGCGGTCGAGGCAGCCTTCGCGCCGCGGCCGCGCCGCGCCCCCCTGTGGCCGCAGATCACGGGCGTCCTCGAGCAGGGGACGCACCGCATCGAGAAGCTCCTGATCGAGTCGCGCCCCGGCTTCCTGGTCAGCGCCAATGTCTACGTCCCGACCGGCCGGCCGGGGCCGCACCCGGTGGTGCTGGGGACCTGCGGCCACAGCATGTCCGGCAAGGCCGAAGCCGCGTATCAGAGCTACTGTCAGCGCCTGGTACGCTGCGGCTTCATGGTGCTGGTCTTCGAGCCCTGCAATCAGGGCGAGCGCGACCAGTACATCGATATCCCCAACCGCGAGTGCGTGGCCTCGTGCTGCGCCGCCCATAACATGATGGGCAAGCAGATGGAACTCGTGGGCGACTTCTACGGGATGTGGCGGGCCTGGGATGGCGTCCGCTGCCTGGATTACCTCCTGTCGCGCCCGGATGCCGACCCGCGCGTCGTCGGCCTCACCGGCAACTCCGGCGGCGGCACGATGACCTCGTGGCTCTGGGCTGTCGACGGGCGCTTCACCATGGCGGCGCCGAGCTGCTTCGTGACGACCTTCCTGCACAACCTCGAGAACGAGCTCCCGGCCGACTGCGAGCAGTGCCCGCCGGGTGTCCTCGGCGCCGGCCTGGAGATGGCCGACCTGCTGGTGCCGCGGGCGCCGAAGCCGCTCCTGCTGCTGGGTCAGACGTACGACTTCTTCGACCGTCGCGGCCTGCACGAGGCGCACGCCGACCTGCAGCGGATCTACACGAGCCTGGGCAAGCCCGAGAATCTCGAGCTGTTCGTCGGCCCGACGACGCATGGCTACACCGAGCACAACCAGCGCGCCATGGTCGAGTTCTTCTGCCGGCGCGCCGGCCTGGACGCGGCGCCCGGCCTGGCGGACCCGGCGCCGCTGCCAGCGGAGATGGTCCAGGTCACGCCCGAGGGCAACACCATCCGGGCCGGCTCGCGGCCGGTGTTCGCCCTCCTCGATGACGAGGCCGCCCGCCTCGCGGCCCGCCGCCGGGCGCTGTCGCCCGAGCGCCTCCGCCGGCGCCTGTCGAGTCTGCTGGTCCTGCCGCCGTGGGAGCGCAGCAAGGTCGGCGTTCCGGCCTACCGTGTGCCGCGGCCGGTGTCGCACGGCGGTCAGACCTGGGCGCGGTACGCCGTGGAGACCGAGGGTAGCCTGCGGGCCATTCTGAAGAAGCGCCTGGTCAATCCGGCCTGGGGGCACACCCTCGACGTCGAGGCGGAGGTGCATCTCTTCCTGCCGCACGTCGGCACGGAGGACGACGTCGCCGGCAACGCCTGGGCGCAGGGTCTCAACCCCGGCGGGCCGCTCTACGCGGTGGACGTGCGTGGGGTGGGCGAGTCCGAGCCCGAGCCCCATGGCAACGGCGGGTTCTTCCAGCCCTACGGCATGGACTACATGATGCACAGCCAGGCGCTGATGTTCGGCGAGAGCTACCTCGGGCGGCGCGTCTTCGATGTCCTGCGCTGCCTG
>JAGVUW010000621.1 GCA_019136035.1 Verrucomicrobiota bacterium
AAGAGCCCGCGGAGTTTCTCCAGCAACTGCTCCCTGTCGACGTCCGAAAGAGCCCCAAGGAGCCGCTCCACCTCTTCATCCTGGAGGCGGTGCTCGAACACGGAACTGACCAAGTCGATATCGGGGGTCCTCACGTGTCCATACTCCGGCCCCGCCGAGACGTTCCGGCAACGTGCACAAACAACCTTTCGGGCAGATCACGGTCGAACGCTGTCCGCGTCCACGGGGCTCCGCCGGGGCTGCCCATGTCCTTCTGGTCCGGTACTACAAGACTGATAGCACCGCAAACCGACGAATCAACAGGCCGCCCGCCAAGCGCCGGCGTTGGTCACGTGCTTTAAGACGAAGGCCAGCCGGTAGTGTAACCGGCTGGCCTTCAGTGTTCAGTAAATTATGGCGGAGAGGCAGGGATTCGAACCCTGGGTCCCGCTTGCGCGGGACACAGCATTTCCAGTGCTGCACAATCGACCACTCTGTCACCTCTCCGCGGTCACACGGGTGGCACGGCCGACACTATAGCCCCGGGGCGTCGGACCTCAAGTGCCGCGGGGGCCCATCAGCAGGCCCCCGACGAGGTAAGGCCGACGCTCCGACCGGGATTCCTCACCCCAGGTTGGCGAGGGCGAAATCCCAGTTCAGGAGGCGGTCGATGACGGCCGTGACGTAGTCGGCGCGGCGGTTCTGGTAGTCCAGGTAGTAGGCGTGCTCCCAGACATCGATGACGAGGAGGGGCTTGAGGCCCTGGGTCAGGGGCGTTTCGGCATTGCCGGTCTTGACGACGCGGAGGGCCCCCTGGTCGGCGACGAGCCAGGCCCAGCCGCTGCCGAACTGCGAGGTCGCCGCGGTGGTGAAGGCCTGGCGGAAGGCGTCCATGCTGCCGAACGAGTCGGTGATGGCCTTCTGGAGCTTCTCCGGGGGCGGCGCGCCGCCGGGAGCGCGGAGGCTCTGCCAGTAGAAGGTGTGGTTCCAGACCTGGGCGGCATTGTTGAAGACAGCGGCGAGGTCGGCCTTGCCGGCGGTGGTGCGGACGATGTCCTCGAGCGAGAGCGCCGCCAGGGAGGTATCGTTGATGAGGCGGTTGAGGGCGGTGACGTAGCCCTGGTGGTGTTTGCCGTAGTGGAAGGACAGCGTCCTCGCCGAGATCACCGGCTCGAGGGCGTCTTCGGCGAAGGGCAGCGCCGGGGCCGCGTGGGGCGCTGCGGCGCGGGCCGTGCCGGTCAGTCCGGCGAGGCCGAGGGCGATGGCAGCACCCCCGGCCAGGCCGATGAACTCGCGGCGGTTGACGGCGGCGGCGACACGGGGGCTCTCGGCTGTGTCCATGCTGACCTCCGGGGGTTGCGGCCGGCGCCGCCGGCCAGGCGTCCTCGCTATCCACCACCCTGGCGCCACGGCCGGCGTGGCGGCGGTGTGAGGCTACTTCACGAAGTCGATCGTGGCGTAGTCCTCGATGAGGTGGTAGTTCGGCTTGCTGATGGCCGGCGCCATGCTGAGCTCTTTCCAGTCGAGGTAGCGTCCGTAGTTGTAGCGTGCCAGCATCATGGTCCAGCGCGAGCCGATCCCATAGTTCTCGCCGCGGGCGACCATATCGCTGACCGGGAGGGCCATCTCGGCGGTCCACGACTGGTCGACATCGCGCCAGTCGTTGAGGGTGCCCTGGCACTGCGCGGCGACGCGGAGGCCGCCGGGGCTTGTCTCGGCGCTGGGCAGGCCGAGTCGGCCGCGGCCGGGGAACCAGAGGGTGGTCTTGCGGCCGGCGGGGGTGGCATACATCTCCCAGTACCATGTGTGGTCGGCGGGCTTGAGGAAGAACTCGGCGACGTCACCCATGCGGTAGTGGTGGAGCTGGTCCTCCTCACCTTCAGCGACGATGTCGGAGTCGACAAAGCGCACGGCAACGTAGATGAACTGGTCATCCCAGGCGACGCGGACCTCGCCGCCTTCGGTCAGGGGCTTGCCCTCGGCCAGGTCGGCAGCGGCGAGTGCCAGCGGGTAGGCGACCGCCTGGTTCCAGACGGCGTCGTCGAGGATGCCGTCGATCTGGACAGGCGCGGCGGTGTAGCGGGCCGTGATGACCGGCGAGGCCGTCTCATCCGGCATCGAGGCGCAGCCGACCAGGAGGCCGACCACCATCGCCGCGCCCAGGCACAGCGCGGTCCTGCCAGCGACACCGACCTTCGTCACAGTTGCCATGTTCTCGTCCCCTTCGCAGGTGCTCGCAGTGGGCCGCTATGCCGTCACACGGCCTTGCCGACGGATTGCGGCCGGGGCTTCTCCCCGGCCCTGTCGACATCCACCATACCACGCCGTCGGCAGGGCTGCCATGGTTCCGTGGCGGGCAGTCAGGGCTGATCGACGATCGCGTCAGCTCTTCACCTGTCCACCCTGAGGGGGTGCCAGATCGCAGCCGGGGGCACGTCGCGCGCGACGTGCCCCCGGAAACGCGAACCCACGAACCACGCGCCCTGAGGGGGTGCCAGAGCCGGATCCTCACACGGCCCTGGCGATCAGTTCCAGAGGGGCTTAAGGAAGGCCGCGGCCTGGCGTAGGGAGAGGACGAGGAGCCAGGTTAGGCCAAGAGCGCCGATGATATTGCTGGCTAGGCCGTTACGCAGGTTCCTCGGCATGACGTCGCGGCGGTTGGCGAGGATCAGCATGACCGCCGCCATCAGAGGCACGCCGAGGATGGTCGTGGCCTGGGCCATGACCAGGAGCTGAATCGGGTTGCGGCCGGCCACCATGGCCACGCCGGCGCCGAAGAGCATCACCACCGAGCCGAGCACGCGCGGGCCGCGGTCGCTGAGGCGGCTGCCCCAGCCCAGGCCGTCGGCGAGGAAGGTCCCGCCGATCATGGCATTGACGATGAACGACGAGAAGGCGCCGGCCCAGAGGCCTACGAGGAAGAGCCAGCGGGCAGCGCGGCCGAGGAGGGGCTCGAGCTGCAGGGCCATGTCCGCGGCTGAGGTCACGGTGATGCCGGCAGGCTTGAGCACCGCCGCCGAGGTAATCATGATCACAGCGGTGATCGAGCCGAGGGTGACGATGCCGATGACCACATCGCGGAGGCCCTTGCGGAGATCGTCGGCCGTCCAGCCCTTGGATTGCACCAGGTAGGCCTGGAAGGCCGCCGCGGCGACGCTGAGCGTCGTCGCCGAGATGGCGGTGATCAGGCCCATGTCGAGGCCCCTCGAGGGCCACAGCCCGCGTGCCAGGGCCGGCATGTCGGGGCGGACCATGAGCAGGTCGCCGACAAAGCAGAGGATCATCAGCCCGACGAGGGCCATCATGAGGTGCTCGAGGAGCTTGTACAGGCTCGAGCTGCTCCAGAGCACCGCCAGGGCAGCCAGGGTAAAGACCACCGCCCAGAGGCCCGGGGAGCCCCCGACGAGGGCATTCATGGCGACGCCGACGCCGACGTTGTTACCGGTCTGGAAACCCGTGCAGATCAGGAAGCCGCAGAGGCCCATGAGCACCGCCACCCAACGCCCGAGGTGACGCGCTGTCAGGGTCACCAGGCTCTCCGACGAGGCCATGCCGAGGCGGGCGCCCATGTGGGTGTAGGTCACCATGAGGACGACGGCGACGACCAGGGCCCAGAGGGCCGAGTAGCCCAGGAGCGCGCCGCACTTGCTGCTGACGGTGATGCTGCCGGGACCGAGAACCACGGCGGCAGTGACCAGGCCCGGCCCGACGGCCGCAAACAGACGCCGCAGAGGCGACGCGGACAGCTTCTCAGATGGCATAGGACTCTCCAGGACCCGCGGCGCGCGCTTCGGCCGCGACGGCCGGGGAACGTAGCACCGCCGGGGCCGATCTCCAGTCGGACGGGGAGACGGCCACGGATCAGGCCGATCAGACGGATCAGGCGGATCGGTCGGATCAGGCGGATCGGTCGGATCAGGCGGATCGGTCGGATCAGGCGGATCGGTCGGATCAGGCGGATCGGTCTCCCCCGGGCGCCGGCGGCGCCGGCGGCGGGTTGACGGCCTGCGCTGTAGCGTCCACATTGGCTCCGTCGTGCGGCTGTCTGGCGTTCGGGTTCTGGGTTGGGAGGGCCGAGCCGATGAGCATTCCTGGTGCCGATCGCGACCACCTGCGGCGTCTGGCCGAGGCGATGGCGCGAGTGGCCGCGGATCCCCTGCAGGCCGAGCACGACCGCGCCTGGCGGGCCCTGAACGGGCTGCGCCCGGGGGCGCGTCCGCTGGTCTGGATCAACGAGATCCCGTGGGGCGAGATGGCCGTCGGGGACGAGCTGACCCTGCTTTGCACGGAGCCATCCTGCCGCGCCATCGAAGAGCGTTTTCGGCGGACGCTGTACCAGTGGCGCCACCTGCGCGGCCACATGATGGTCGAGGCGGTGTACGACTGCCCGATGGTGATCCGCGACAGCGGCTTCGGGATCCGCCAGGAGGGCGAGGTGCGTCCCACCGGCCTCTCCGGGGCGATCCTGAGTCAGGCCTTCGAGCCGCAGATCCGGTCCCTTGCCGATGTCGAGAAGATCCAGCGGCCGGAGATCGCGGTTGACCGCGACGCCTCGACGCGGCTGCTGGAGCAGGCCGAGGGGCTCTTCGGGGATATCCTTGCGGTGCGTCAGCGCGGTGTGGCGCACCAGTGGTTCACGCTGTGGGACCACCTGGTGCGCTGGTACGGCGCCGAGGAGGCCTTCATCGACATGATCGACCGCCCGGAGCTGGTCCATGCCGCCCTGGCGCGGCTCCTCGATGCCTTCCAGGCGCGTCTGGATGCCTACGAACGCCTGGGGGTGCTATCGCCGACCAACGGCCCGATGCGGGTGGGTTCGGGCGGCTATGCCTGTACCGACGAGCTGCCGGAGGCCGGCGGGGCGCCGGGGTCGGTGACGCCATCGCAGCAGTGGGGCTGCGGCAATGCCCAGATCCTCTCCGGGGTGTCGCCGGCGATGCATGAGGAGTTCTCCCTGCGCTACGAACGGCAGTGGCTGCAGCGTTTCGGGATCACCTACTACGGCTGCTGCGAGGCGCTGCACACGAAGGTGGATCTGCTGGCCTCGATACCGAACCTGCGCAAGGTCTCGGTGAGCCCATGGGCGGATTTCGAGGCGATGGCGGCGAGCGTCGGCGGGCGCTACGTGCTCTCATACAAGCCCAACCCGGCGGTCTTCGTGGATCCGGGTGGGTGGCACCCCGGGCGGGTGCGGCGCGAGCTCGAGGCCGTGCTGGACCGGGCGCGCGGCTGCTGGCTGGAGATCATCCTGAAGGACATCAGCACCGTCTCGGGTCAGCCGGAGCGCCTCTGGTCCTGGGCCGATCTGGCGGTGGCTGCCGTCGAGGGCCGCTCCTGACGGACTCTCCCGCACGGGCCGTTGCCTGCCGGCCTCACGCCGGATGGAACCACACGAGCAGTCCCTCGCCGCCTGTGCTGGGGCGCGAGTGTCCACAGACGCGAAGGCGTCCACGAGCCGTAACGGCGTCGACCGCACCCCGCCCCGATCGATCCCGCGAGCCCGCGCCGGCGTCAGCGCCGGCGGTGCCGTCCGGCGAGCCACTCGACGGCGCCGACCAGAAAGCGCGTCTCGGGCTCGGCGACGCTGACGTCGACGTCGCCCTTGCCGATGCCCAGGCCGAGGCCGCAGGCGATATAGCGGCCGCGGCCGACCTGGCCCTGGACGGCGACCGGGCGGCCCTCGGCGGTCTCGAGCAGGGCCGTCCCGGCGTTGCCCGGCGTCAGGGTGATGCAGTCGGTGAAGCTCGAGGTGTGCAGGCCATTGGGGACGGCCCGAGTGGCGGCGGTGCGGGTGCGCACGCGCCACTCGATGACCGCGCTCGCGTCGGTGCCGGCGGCGACCTCCGGGAACGGCGCCGGGAAGCCGCGGATGCCGACCAGGGCGTGGGTGGTCATGAGGCCGCCGCCGCGGCGGACGTACTGCCTCAGGGGCTCCCAGGCGGCCTCGGACTGGAGGTGGCGCAGGCCGGCGCGGGGCTGCGGCAGGACGACCACGTGGCAGGCCGAGAGGCTGTCGGCCTTGAGGTTGTAGAGGGGGGCCACGTCCAGGTCGGGCTGGTCTTTCAAGGCCTGGTAGATGCTCTCGGCGCCGAAGCCCTTCTGCATCCAGACCCCCACCCGGGCGCCGCGCCGGCCGGCGAAGATGGGCGGCCCGGTGCGTCGCAGGGCCGCGGCAGCCTCGTCTTCAGAGAGGACCCGCAGGACGGGCGAGCGTGACAGTAGCGGCTCGCGGGTGCCCTGACGTGAGAGCCGGACGCTCCCGCCAACCTCGATCTGGTAGCGGCCCGGCTCGCGCGGGCGCAGTTCACAGTGGACGCCGTCCGGGCGGCGTTCGACCTCGAAGGCATTGCCGGCGATGAACGGGTAGCCGTCCCGCAGGAGGGTCACCTCGGGAGAGAACTCTGTGGGCTGGTCCGGGAGCTGCGCCGTGACGGTCAGGCGTCGGCGCAGGGGGTAGTTGTCCTCGATGTCGGGGTCCGGCGGGCTGGCGGTGAAGGTCAGTCGGAGTCTGGGGTGGTGTGGGAGGACCGTCCCAGCCGGCTCGCGGGTGCTGCCGAGGGCCAGTGCCGGGAGGGCGCGTTTGGCGAAGGTCTCGGTATGGGCGAAGCAGATGAAGCCATCGGCGCCGAGGCGCCGGGCCAGGTCGATCTGGGCCGCCGTGCGGCTGGGCGAGGCGTGCTGGTACGAGCCGATGCCGCAGTAGATGGGCAGGCGCGCCTCCGTGAGGTCGGCCTGCATCTCCATGAGGCGTTCGAGGTAGTCATTCGAGGCCGTGTAGTTCATCGGGCAGACGAAGTCGATCCAGCCCTGCCGGATCCAGGCGACCGGGTCCTGGGCGATCGACTCGCGGGTGCCGTCCCAGGCGCCGAAGACGGCAGCCGAGACGCGGACCGCGGGACGCAGGCGGTGCGCCTCGGTGCCGACGGCCTGGACGAGGCGGTCGATGTTGCTGCGCCGCCAGGCGTTGTAGGCCTGCCGCAGGGGGCCGCCGGGGCGGCAGTCGGCCGGCCAGGACGCCGGCACGGCGCCATGCCACTGCGAGAACGCCTCGCGGGCGCTGTCGCTGAAGTCGCAGTCGTCGCCCGGGTAGCGTATGTAGTCGAAGTGGATGCCGTCGACCGGGTACTTGCGGACAATCTCGAGCATGGCCTCACGTTCGAGGGTCTGGTTCACCTCGAGGTGGGGTGCCAGGAAGGCGCTGGGCTCGCCCTTGCTGGTGACCTGGACGCGTCCGGCGGCGGTCATCTCCTTGCGGATGGCCTCCGGGGTGCGGTGTCCCATGTTCCAGTTCACCCGCCAGACGTGGAGTTCGACCCCGTACTTACGGCAGGCCGCCAGGCACTGCGCCATCTGGTCGCCCTTGACAGCGACATTCGGATGCACGGGCAGGACCTCGCTCGGGTAATCGGCGACGGCGCCCCAGCACATGTTGGGGAAGATGGCGTTGAAGCCGGCCTCGGCGAGGGCCTGGACGGTGCGGTCCCAGCCCCAGTCGGCGATGCCGTAGGCCGAGTGGATCCAGGCGCCGCGCAACTCGCCGGGCCGGCTGCGCTGGCTCATGAGGTAGGCCTTCTCGGCGGATTCGCGGTAGCGCGTGGCGAGGGCTCGCGCCTGGACGAGCTGGCCGGCCTCGACGAGGGCCTGCGCCTGGTGCCGCAGCTCGGTGGCGCGGAGGCACTCCGCCAAGGCCTCAGGCCGGCGGCTCTCGCGGGCCCGACCGGCGAGCGCCTCCAGGTCCGGGCAGTCACCGGCGTCCATCGGCGCGTCGAGGGACTGCCGCACGGCCGCGGCCCAGGTCCCCGGGGCGTAGTGGTCGACGAGGGCCAGGAGCCACTCCTCGCCGGCGCTGCGGTCCTCGTCGAGGTAGACATGGCCGAAGGTGAAACCAGCCGGGTGCAGAGTCAGGGCGGTGAGGCCGGTGTCGGCGCCGTCGGCCGTGGCCCAGGTGGCGGCGACGGCCGTGCCGGCGCCCGGCGCCGGGGTCGGCACGGCGATGTTCCATGAGCGCTGCAGGAGCCGGTCGGGGGCCTGCCGCAACAGGCCGGGTCGGAAGAGCACCGCCTCGATCTTCGGCAGCTCGGCGCTGCCGGCGTAGCGGCTGGCGCTGACACCCACGAGGGCCAGGAGGCGCGGCTGGCTGCAGTAGAACAGGCCGACCTTGCCGCCCTGGCTGACGAAGCCCTCGGTGGCCGCCAGGACGGCCTCGGGCACAGCCGGGTTGTACGGGAAGACGAGGAGGCGGCAGCCGGCGAGCGCCGCCGGGGTGATGTCGCGGTCGTCGCGAGTCACCGCCGCCACGCCGGCGCTCTCCAGGCGCCGCGACAGGCGTTCCAGGAAGCCGTCGACGGCGCTCTGGGTGAGGCCCGGTGTCGGAGCGGACACCACCTGGCGCACCAGGAGGATCTCGGCGGGTGCGGCTGCGCACGCGACGCCTAGGGCAAAGCAGCCGGCCAGCCAACTCAGTCTGATCATGAAGCACCCTGCGTCTGGGATGTTGCCGTGGCCCTGGCCGCGGCCACGCTACGCAGCCCGGCCGGCAGGCGTGCCCTTAGTATAGCGCGCGCGACGCCGCCGGTCGCAGCGCGGCGTCGAGTGCAGGCGTTGGTGGGGCTGGTCCGCACGCTCTCTCCGGATGCCTGGGCGAGCGGGCGTGCCCTACTGGCGACGTTCCATCGACCTCTCCGACGGCTTCTTCAAGGCGTGAGGGAACGACTCTGTGACCTTCTTCAGCCTCTCCACTTCCTTGGCGAGGTCCTGGTTCTTCCTCCGAATCTCTGGAACCCTACGCAGGGGAGTCCGGTCACCCGGCTTTCCCTCCAGGCTCTCGACCACCGAGGAGAGCTCCTTCTCGATGGCCTCCACTTCCTTGCTGAAGGCATGCTCCATTCGCTCGACCTGATCCGAGAAGCTCTTCTCCACGGCCTCGATCTCGCCGCTGA
>JAGVUW010000452.1 GCA_019136035.1 Verrucomicrobiota bacterium
ACCTCGTAGCACGACGCCAGGTCGAGCACGAGGCGGTCGACGTCGTCGGAGAACTCGCTGGCCAGGACGCGCCCGCGGGCGCTGGCGCCGGTGCGCTGGAGCTGCCCGGCGACCACCGGGACGGCGTGGCCGTGCGAGTTCAGCACCGGGCTGACATAGCGCTGAGCGCTGAAGGTCCGCCGCGTGTAGACCTCGCCGCCGGGGTCGAGGACGTAGGCATGGCCCGCCACGCCGATGACGTAGGACCCGACGTCGTTGTGGTTGTGGTGTTCGGCGTTGTGCCCGCCCTTGAAGGCCGCCGCCAGCGGCACGGCCGCGTCCGGCGCCGAGCGCGAGACGAGGATCCCGGCCTGGTCGAACCACGTCCGCAAGGGCAGTTCCGGGACGACCGCCGCGGCGGCCGCCACGGCGAAGGTGTCCGCCTCGAAACCGAAGAGCCCGACGTGGACCACGCCGCTGGCCAGGGGATCGCAGGGCCACGGCGTCGGCAGGGCCTCCGGGAGGTGCCGGTGCACCAGGGCCATTGAGGCATTCGAGGGCCGCGGGTTGATGCCGCAGTCGGCGAAGGCCGGCGCCAGGCCGGGCTGGAGATGCAGGAGGGTCGGGTAGGCGCCGATGCGCAGGAGCTTGGCGTCGTCGCCGAGGATGTCCAGACGGCCGCCGGTCGCCTTCAGGACCATGTCGCCGAGCATGAGGTAGTGCCCGAAGCCGTAGTCCCAGTAGGAGAGGCCCTCGCTGCAGTAGCCGTCCTCCGAGAAGCCGCTGAGGAAGAACGGGTTGGAGATCTCCATGGCGGCCAGGCATTCGGCGCGCACCGCGACGTCATCGACCAGCGCCAGGGCCGTCCCGACGACATTCGCGGTGCAGACCGCATTCCAGTTGCTGGTGCCGCGCATCCACCCGTTGCCGCGGGTCTCGCCGGCACGCACCGCGGCCAGGTAGACCGACAGGACACGGCGCTCGACCTCGGCACGCAGACGCGCCCGGCACGACGCGCTCAGGCGGTCGCCGAGGAGCCAGTCGCAGGTGGCCAGGAGGTGCGCCCGGGCCGACGAGCCGAGGTCGATGGTCAGGAAGGACCCATCGAAGTTGGTGAGCTTGGCGTCGTGCGCCGGCATCGTCCAACTGCGCTCGTCGCACAGGGCCACGATCTCGCGCTCGATGCCGGCCAGGAAGCGGCCCTCGTCCTCGAGGCCCTCGGCCAGGACCAAGGCATTGAGGCGCCGGGTGCGCTCGCCGTACGGCCGCTGGAAGCGGTCGCGGTTGCCGGTGCGGGTGAAGTCGAGGTAGAGGTCATCGGGGAGTTCAGGCGGGGGGGTCTCGAGGGCGGCGGCGGCGCGGCGCCGGATGGCGTCGGCATTCGGGAGTGCCGCGAGGGCCTCCCAGCGCTCGCGGTTCTGAATCGGTTCGCCGAGGCCCTGCGGCGTCGGCGTCAGCATGGCAGCCAGCGCGGCCACCCGGGCGGGGTCAGGGACCTGGAAGTCGGGCGGCGGGGTCTGCACAGTGGTCTTCACGACGAGGGCCTCCTCCTGGGTGAGTTCGCTCAACGACAGCGTATCGAGATCGGCCGTGACCACGGCGGCGTTGATCGAATGCAGCCAGACGCCCGCCTGGGCGCTGCCCTCGGGGGCCGTGCCGACCAGGGTGTAGGCGGCCCAGTCGCGGCGCGCCGGCAGGCTGAAGGCGATCTCGCGACCGGCCGCGTGGGTGGTAAGCAGCTTGCCGTCGGCGTCATAGAACTCGAGGTAGACCGCCATGCCGCTGCCGCTCAGGGTGCGCCCCCAGAAGCGCAGGGCGGGCGTCGACAACACGCAGGCCGGCGGCGCCCGACTGCGCCGCCTCCGGCATGACGGTGCCCATCGGGGCCTTGCTCGAGTCGGCCCAGCCGGCCAGGCCCTCCTCAAAGCCGGCATTCGGCAGCGGCAGGAGCATCTCGGCATGGACGCCGACGGCCGCAGCCAGACTGGCGGCGAGGATCGTCAGGACGCGGGAGTGTGGCCACATGCGCATGGTTCGCTGCTGCCTCCGTCGCCGGCGCGGCCCACCAACGCCAGGATCGGGGCAAAGGCCTCGAGCATGGCCACGCCAGCCGTTGTCTTGCTCTTCAGATAGGCAAAGGGCTCACCGCGGTCGCCGGCCTGGACCACCTCGGGATCGAGCGGAATGCGCCCCAGGAAGGGCACCCCCATGTCCTGGCACATGGCCTCACCGCCGCCGCGCTTGAAGATATCGATGGTCTGGTTGCAGTGCGGGCAGATGAAGCCGCTCATGTTCTCGACCACGCCGAGGATGTTCAGGCCGATGCGACGGCAGAACATGACCGACTTGCGGACGTCGCTGACGGCGACATCCTGAGGCGTAGTGACCACCACCGCGCCATCGGCGTCGCCGAGGCTCTGCGCCACCGAGAGCGGCTCGTCGCCGGTGCCGGGCGGGCAGTCGACCACGAGGACGTCGAGGTCGCCCCACTCGGTGTCACGCAGGAACTGCTGAATGACGCCGATCTTCATCGGGCCGCGCCAAATCAGGGCCGTGTCGCGGTCCTTAAGCATGAAGCCGATCGACATGACGCGCAGATTCGCAGTCACCTCCGCCGGGACGATGCAGCCATCCTCCGTGTAGGCCGCGTACGACTCCAGGCCCATCAACTTCGGAATGCTCGGCCCGTGGATGTCGACATCGAGCAGACCGACGCGGTGGCCCTCGAGGGCCAAACTCACGGCGAGATTCGCCGCCACCGTGCTCTTGCCCACGCCGCCCTTGCCCGAGAGGACCAGGACCTTGTGCCGAATCGCCGCCATGCGGTCGGACAGGCGCTGACGCGCCTCGTACTGCTCCGGCGTCTCGTTGGGCAGCCGGCCGTGGCTGGCGCAGCCATTCTTGTCGCAGGCGCTGCAGGTGCTCTTGTCGCAACTCATGGTCAATCCTCGGTGCAGGCCAGGCCTGCCTGAAAGGGTGTGCTGGTCGCGGCGCGGCCGACCGTGGCCGCCCGCGGCCGGTAACATAGCGCCGCCCGCGGCCCGCCGGCGAGCCGGGCTGTTTCACGGGGCGCATGTCCGTTCCGTAGGGATTGCCGCTGTAGGATCGTTGCCTGGACCGCTGGTCCGGGGGACGGTCATGTGTTCTTCGGGGTGCGCTTTCCTGCGGGTTTGCCGCGGGC
>JAGVUW010000752.1 GCA_019136035.1 Verrucomicrobiota bacterium
GGTGAGGGCGGCGGCAAGAGCCGCATCGTCAGCGGGCGCATCCTGGCCTCGGACAAGGCCCTGACCTACTGGGAGCAGGACCTCGGCCACTGGCTCGAGTGGCGCCTGAAGGTCCCGGCTGCCGGCACCTACGCCATCGCCCTGCGCTACGCCTCGGGCTCGACCCAGGCGCACCGCGAAGCCCACATCGACGGCGCCAGCCCCGGCGAGGCCTGGACGAAGGTGGCCTTCCCGGGCACCGGCGGCTACTCGAACCAGAATGACAACTGGGCCTGGCGACTCCTCAAAGACCGCGACGGCGCCACCCTGCGCTGCCGCCTCGAGGCCGGCGAGCACACCCTGCGCCTGACCAACCGCGGCGGCGGCATGGCCCTGGACGCCATCCTCGTCGTCCCCGAGGCCCTCCTGCCCGCGCCGTAGCCCGAGCGCGCCCGGCGCGGCGGCGCCAGGGGCGGCCAGAACGGTCGGACGGGGCGGACTCGTCGGACTGGTCAGACTGGTCAGACCGGTCAGACTGCTGGCCTGCCGGCGGCGCGGGTGGGAAGAGGCGCCGCCGGATGGGCGACCACGATGGAGAACAAGGTGATGAAGACACCGGCTGGGTCACTCGAGTCTCTCGCACCGCATCCGCGGCTCTACCTCGGCGAGGCAGCGGGGCGGCGTCGGCGCGGACCCTTCCGGCTGCCGGTCCTGCGGGCGGCGGCCGACGACGTCGCCCGCCGTGCTGATGCGTACGTCGCCGGCCCCGAGTTCGAGTGGGTGCGCAACACCCACAACGCCCATCTCCTGCGCGCCCGGCACATGCAGGGCCGCGTCGTCACCCTGCTGGTGCAGTGGGCCCGCACCGGCGCGGCGCGCTACCGCGACGCCGCCCGCGACCACCTCCTGGAGATGGGCCGCTGGGACTACTGGAGCTGGATCGCCTGGCGCCAGAACCAGGCCGCACCGGATGCCATCTTCGATCTGAGCTACGGCGAAAACAGCGCCACCCTTGCGATCGGCTACGACTGGCTCCACGACAGCCTCGACGCGGCCGAGCGCGAGGCCATCCTCGAGGTCATGCGCCGGCCGGTGGCCGCCTTCCTCAAGCATACCGCGCCCGAGACGCGCGCCTGGTGGTACGGCCGGCCCGACAGCAACTGGAATACGGTCTGCGCCGGCGGCGCCGGCATGCTGGCCCTCGCCGCCTACGACGACCTCCCCGAGGCGTCTGTCATCCTCGAGCGCGCCCGCGCCTCGGTCGATCCGTTCGTCGGCGAGATCCGGGCCGTCAACGGCGGCTGGCCGGAGGGCATCGGCTACTGGAACTACGGCATGCGCTACTTCTATATGTTCGCGCTGAGCCTGGAGCGCGCCACCGGCGGACGTCTGCCGTGGTTCGAGGGCCGCGCCGTACGCGACTCCCTGGCCTTCCCGACTCTCCTGACGCCGCACCCCGGCTGCCCCTGCAGCTTCGGCGATGTGAACCACTGGAGCCCTCTGCCCTTCCACCTGGCCGCAGCCCGGCGCCTGCGCCAGCCGGCCGTCCTGGCGGAGCTCACGCGGCACCTCCAGCCGCCCGATCCCGACGCCCCCCTGAGCTGGCCCAACAGCGCCGAACTCCTCTGCCTCCATGACGGCAGCCCCAGCCCGGCGCCGGCGGCGACGGCGCCCTTCCTGCACCTCTACAAGGGCCTCGACTGGGCCATCCTCGCCGACCGCATGCCGTCGCCGCGCCTCTATGCCTCGGTGCGCGGCGGCACCACCGAGGTCCCGCATGGCCACCTCGACCTGACCAGCTTCCACGCCGTCACCAACCTCGGCCCGCGGCTGTACCTCGACACCACCTTCAGCGCCCGGCGCTGGGAGCTCTTCGAGATGATCCCGATGTCGAAGAACGTCCTGCTCGTCGATGGCTGCGGCATCGCGCGCCCGAGTAAGGTAGCCACCCGCGCCATGCGCACCCCCTGGGGGCCGGCCGTACGCCTCGACGCCGCCGAGGCCCTCAGCCCCGGCCGACGCGACAACGACGGCGTCCGGCGGTACTTCCGGCTCGTCGTGCTCATGCCGGACACCGGCATCCTCATCCTCGACACCGTCGAGCGGCCGCACGCCTCGCTGTTCGAACAGCGCTTCTTCACCCCGGCGCGGGTCGAGGTCGGCGCGGGCGCCTTCGTCCTGCAGGGCGCCCGCCAGAGCGCCGCCCTCGCCTGCGCCTGCAGCGAAGACGCCGACCTGCACACCGCCACGGCGCCCCTGACACAGCCCGCCGGCGAGCCGCCGGCCCTGCTGCGGCAGATCACGCGGCTCCTCCACGAGGAGGTGGTCCTCGCGGCCCTCCTGACCCCCGGCCCGCGGCCGCTGCCGCTGGCCCTCTCCCGCGGCCCGCGCGGCGCCATCGAGGTCGCCATCGGCGCGGGCCGCCCCCGGCGACTGCTCTTCAGCCGCGACCTCCTGCCGCGGGGGTGAGCCGGGCGGCGGCGCCCCCTCGCATGGTGACGACCGCGGTGGGGTGCTGTCGACGCCGTCGTAGCTCGTGGACGCGTTCGCGTCTGTGGACACTCGCGCTCCAACCCAAGGGGCGAGTAGCTCGTGGACGCGTTCGCGTCTGTGGACACTCGCGCTCCAACCCAAGGGGCGAGT
>JAGVUW010000748.1 GCA_019136035.1 Verrucomicrobiota bacterium
CGGCCGACCGCGACAGGCCGACGAGGGCCTGCACCCGCCAGGTGTCCCACTGCAGACGCTGCGATGGCACGAGGGCCTGCAGGTCGTTGCAGAGATCGAGCATCTCGGCATGGCGGCCACGGCCCAGGAGGATGGCCGCCACCGCCGGCGCGCCGGCGGTGGCGGCGCTCGTCGGCCCTGAGCGGTAGCCGGCGGCGTCGATCTCGGCCAGGGCGATGGCCGCGCGCAACGCCGCCACGGCGTCCTCGGCGCTGCGTTCGAGGTGGTACCGGGCCGTCCACAGCCGGCGCTGCTCCTCCTCGGCATGGTGGCCGGTCTCGCGCAGCCACGCGATGAGCCCGTCGCGCGCCGCGTCGAGCGTGCAGCGCTCGCGGTGGAAGGCGGCCCAGTCGGCGGCGGCCTGTTCCCACACCGGCCGGCTCGCCGCCGAGTCCATGAGGCAGCCGAGCAGGATGCCCTCGCACGTAGCGAAGTCCTGCTGTTCCGCGCAGGCGCGGGCCAGGATCAGCCGGCGCCCGGGGGACAGCTCGGGCACGCGCCGCAGGAGCCACTCGGCCTCGGCGGCACGGCCCAGCGATAGGAGCCATGAGGCGTGCAGGCCGGCGACCCGGTCGCTCGGCTGGCCGTACCGCGACGCCGCCGCGGCAAGGTCGCCGGCGTACAGCGCCAGGACGCCCTGCCACTCGGGGATGGCCTCCGGACCGATCACCGCGAGGTAGGCGAGGCCGGCGGCGGTGTCGTCGGCCGTCAGGCAGAGCTGGAGGACCTCGGCGTGCAGCGACGACGGCCCGCGCGGCCGGTCGGCCCAGCACTGCGCGGCGATCAGTTCGCCGGCCGCGGCCAGGGGCTCGCCGGCCTGGGCAAGAAGCGCCGAGCTCTGACGATGGCACTGGTAGACCAGGGCCGCGCGCTCGGCGTCAGGGAGGTCGGCAGCCTCGGCGCGCGCGCCGAGGATCGCCAAGGCCACGGCGCCATGGCGCTGGGCGAAGGGCTCGCGCAGGCGGCTCCGGAACCACGACATCCACTGCGGCCAGCGATCCGTCGGCTGCAGCGGGGCCTCCCGGCAGAGCTGATCCATGACCCGCCAGGCCTCCTCCGAGGGCCGCTCGGCAACCAGATACTGCAGGGACTCGGTGAGCCCTTCGGGCGACCACGGCGGCAGGGGCAGCGCCGGGCCGTCCGCCGCCGGCGCGGGCATGGCCGGCGCCGCCGCGATCGCGTCCTCGGCCTCGTCCGGAATCGCCGCCGGGGCCGGCGGCGGCTCCAGGAGCAGCCCGAATTCCCAGTAATTCTTGAGCTGGCAGGAGCGCACCAGGACATCATTCGGGCCTTGCCGCAGCGTCACGGCCAGGCGTGTGCGGGTCAGGGTCGACGGCGCGCTCGCGGCGCTGGAGTGGACGAGGTCGCCGTTGATCCAGACGCGGATCCAGTCGTCGTGGGTCAGGTCAAGGATGGCGGGGCCGGCGGCCTCGGCATCGACGCGGGTGAAGGCGTAGGCCTGCACGAAAGGCCTGGGGCTGACGGCACGGCGCAGGTCGAGCAGGCCGAAGCGGGTGATGTCGTCGGGTTCGACCGGGCGCCAGTCCAGGCCGTGCTCCGGGTCGAGGGGCGCCGCGACCAACCGCCGGTCGAGGTCGGCGAGGGCCTCCAGGCCGGCGGCGGGGTTGAGGCGGAGGGGCGCCGAGACGAGCCAGCGGTAGGGCCGCAGGACACGCAGGGGGAAGGCCTGCTCGAGGCCGTCGGCGGTGCGCACGCGGGCGTAGAGGACGGAGAGCCCGCGCGGCAGGTCGGCGCGGGCCCGCACGGCGACGCGGTGGCGCTCGAGGCGCTCGGGGCCGTCGGCGGCGACGAGAAGGGACGGCGCCGACACCAGGAGGCCCGGGTTGCCGTCGAAGGCGATGGCGGGCGGGGCCGGCGCCGGGCGATTCCAGCGCAGCCAGAGGTCGACCTGCGTCTCGCGGCTGGGGAAGACCGTCAGCACAGGCAGCCGCGGCATCGGCACGCGCATGTCGAGGCTGTGGTGGAGGAGGTACTCGGTGGGCGGCAGGGCCTCGATGGCGGCGCCCACCGCAGCCGGTGTCACGGTGACAGCCGGCACGGCCGACGACGGCGCCGGCCACGGCGCCGTGGCCGGCCGCGGCCCCTGCGGCGGCGGGCTGCCGATCGGGCGCAGGCAGAGCTGGTCGACCCAGACGCCATCCTCACGGTTGCTCAGGATGACCTCCTCATGCCATGGGCTGACCACCAGGTCGGGGACCATGACCCAGTGCCATGAGCGCATGACGTGGTCGGCGACGTTGACGCGCTGGCCGTCGGGCGGCAGCGAGACGAAGAGCGAGTTACTGCAGTTGCCATTCCAGTAGAGTCGCAGCCAGAGGTTGCGGCCGGGGCCGCCGCCGCTCGGCAGAGCGAAGCGCGCGTCGCCCTCCTGGTCGGCAGCGTAGGCCTCGCTGCTGCCGGCGCCCTCGGGCAGGGCCAGCGCCAGGCCGCCGGAGGCGCCCTCGCTGGGGATGGGCTGCCAGGGAAAGGTCAGCTCGCGGCAGAGCTCGGCCTCGAGGACGACCTCGTCGACCGCGTCGACCGCGTCATCGGCGGCGGTGAGGGTAACGACGACCGCCGCCATGGCCACGCCGGCCAGGACGAGGCGCCGCGCCAGACGCGTGAGACGCACCAGACACGCCGGAGGCGCCCGGCGCCCCGCACCGTCGTGCCCGGCCGGCGACGCCGACGCCGCAACGCCACCGCGCCGAGCGGACGGCTGCCGCGACGCGACGCGCCGGACCCCGCCTTGGAGGATCGCTGCTCTCACGCTGGACCCCGGAAGAGAATCCGTATCCTTAATTAACGGGCGACCGCACCGGCGCGGGCAGGCGACGGCGCCACTCACGTCGGCGGCGCCAGGCGATCCAGGATCTCGATGACGATGTCCTGTTTACGCGTGCCCGAGTAACTCGCCTTGGTGTCCAGGAAGAGACGATGCGCGATCACCGCCACGGCCAGCTCGCGGACGTCGTCGGGTACGACGTAGTCGCGGCCGCGCAGGAGCGCCAGTGCCTGGCAGGTCCGGAAGAGCACCAGCGCCGCCCGCGGGCTGGCCCCGAGGCGCAGGCGGGGGTCTTCGCGGGTGGCGCGCACGAGGCGCGTCAGGTAGCGCACCACGCTGTCTTCGACGTGGATGCGGCAGACGGCATCCTGGGCCGCCACGAGGTCGAGGGTGTCGGCGACCGGCCGCAGGCTCTCGAGCGGGTGCGTCGAACGCTGGTCCAGGACCACGGCCAGCTCGCTCTCTTCATCGGGATAGCCGAGCTCGAGGCGCATGGCAAAGCGGTCCAGTTGGGCCTCCGGCAGGGGGTAGGTGCCGTGGTACTCGACCGGATTCTGCGTCGCCAGGACCAGGAAGGGCCGCGGCAGTTCGCGGCGTTCGCCCTCGCTGGTGACCTGCCGTTCGCTCATGGCCTCGAGGAGGGCCGACTGGGTGCGCGGCGAGGCCCGGTTGATCTCGTCGCCGAGCAGGACGTGGCAGAACACCGGCCCGGGCCGGAAGCTGAATTCGCCGGTCTTGGGCGAGTAGATCATGCCGCCGACGATATCGGTAGGCAGGAGATCCGGCGTGAACTGAATACGCCGGTAGTCGGCCTGAAGCGAGCGCGCCAGGGCCTTGGCCAGGGTCGTCTTGCCGACCCCGGGGACGTCCTCGATGAGGACATGGCCATTGGCCAGAAGCGCCACCAGGAACCGCTCGACCACGGCCTCCTTGCCGCGGATCACGTGGCAGAGATTGGCCTTCAGCCGTGACAGCAGCTCAGCAGCATCCATAGGTGGTGGCGGCCCTTGCACCGCGGGTGCCCGCGGGGTTGATCGATTCTCGCCCGGAGGGCAAGATGGCCCGCCGCGCGCCGCAATGCAACCGCACCCGCCAGAATGAGGCGCGCCGCCGGAAGAGAGATGCGTCGCCCTGCCCGTTCGGCAGTTGACAGGAGGTGACATGGATGCCTATAGTACTCCTCATGGTCGGGGTGGTCCAGGGGATTAGCGATGACCAGCGGTAGTCGGACCCGGGGGCAGGTTGCCGAAAGGCTGCAAGGGTGTACAGCGAGAAGACCACGATCTATATCGTCGACGATGACCCCGACATCCGCGAAGTCACAGGCCGGATGCTGATCTCTGCCGGATACGAGGTCCGCGATTTTGGCTCAGCCCAGGAGCTTCTTGATTGCCCGGCGCTATGCCTGGCGGCCTGCCTCATTCTGGATGTGAGGCTCCCCGATCTGGACGGGCTGGAACTGCAGCGCCGGTTGCAGGCCGAACGGGCGGCGCCACCGGTGGTCTTCATCACTGGCTATGGCGATATCCCGATGACCGTCAAGGCGATGCAGCAGGGCGCCGTAGACTTCCTGCCGAAGCCGTTTGGCAAGGATGACCTCCTGGTGGCGGTGCGCAGTGCGGTGGCGAAGCACCAGCAGACCGTGCGTCTGCTGGAGGCCTCCGAGGACATGCTCCTGCGGGTGGGCGAGCTGACGCCACGCGAGGTGCAGGTCTTCGAGCGGGTGTCGTCGGGGATGCTCAACCGCGAGATTGCCGCGGAACTCGGCACCAGCGAGCAGACCGTGAAGCTCCAGCGTGCCAGTGTGATGAAGAAGATGGGCGTCGAGAGTCTGGCGGACCTGGTACGTCTCTACGAGCAGTACCGCGAGGCCAAGCGGACCCTGAACCGCTGAGCGGCGCGGCCGGCCGGCGTTGCCAGGACCGTGGCCGGTCCCTCCACACCCACACCCCTGGCGGACTCCGAGGTCGCGCGATGGCTCGTTGTGGCTGGCTGATCGGGTCGGTGCTGGCGTGGTGTGTGGCGGCCGGATGCTCCAAGCCGGCGGCGCCGGCGGCGGCGGCCGACAGGCCGGCGCTGGTCTGCCATGTCGGCGGCACGATGCTGCCGCTGATCGAGGCCCTGGCCGAGGCCTACCGCCAGGACACCGGCGAGGCCGTCGAGCTGAACACGGGCGACTCCGGGTCGCTCCTGGCCCTGATCGAGACCCAGCGCCGCGGCGATCTCTACGTCTGCCATGACCCCTTCATGGACACCCTCATGGCGCGCGGCCTGGGCGTCGAGGCCTGGACCGTGGCCGAGCTGACCCCGGTGATCGTCGTGGCCAAGGGCAACCCGAAGGGCATCCGCGGCCTGGCGGACCTGGCCCGCCCCGACGTCGAGGTCTTCCTGACCGACTACGAGTTCTCCACCCTCGGGCATCTCCTGCCGACCCTCTTCAGCAACGCCGGCATCGACTTCGCGGCGCTGAACCGTGACAAGACGATCCACACCCACCGCAGCGGCTCGCAGGCTGCGAATGTCGTCGCCATGGGCAACGCCGACGCGGCCATCGTCTGGAATGCGGTGGCGGCCCTGCGTGCCGACCGCCTGGACCCGGTCGCCATCACGGCGCACCTGCCGCGGCCGTACGTCGACACCGCCACCAGCGCCACCGGCAAGAGCTACCGCCTGACGCCGGTGCGCGTGACCGTCGCCACCCTGGCCAGCAGCGCCGACCCGGCCCGCGCCGCCGCCTTCGCGCGCTACCTCGCCGCACCCGAGCGCCAGGCGGTCTACGAGCGTCTCGGCTACACCGTCGAGGCGGCCCACCGGCGGCAGGAGTACGCCGCCGGCCGGGCCGTGCCGCGGCCATGAGCCCGTCCCGGCAGTCTCGACGACCGACTCGGCCGCCGCGGCGCTGGCCGCGTCTCCTGGCGGTGGCCTTCCTGGTCGTCCTGGGCGCCTGTGACCGCCCCGCCGGCCGGGCCGACCGGCCGCTGGTGCTGCTCTGCGGTGCCGGACTGCAGCCGGCCGTCGAGGCCCTCGTCGCGGCCTACCACGAGCACAGCGGCCGCCGGGTGGTTCCCGACTACGGCGGCAGCGGCCTGATCCTGACGCGGGCGCGTAACGGCGATCCGGCAGACCTCTTCATGCCCGGCGATGTCTCCTACGTCGAGGCCCTGGCCAAGGACCCCGGGCGCGTCCTGGAACGGGCCGACCTGGCCTTCCTGGTGCCCTGCCTGGTCGTGCGCCCCGGTAACCCGAAGGGCATCGCCACGCTGGCCGACTGGCGCCGCGACGGCATCCGCGCCGCCATCGGCAACCCGGCCGCCTGCGAGATCGGGCGGGTTACCGTCGGGCTGCTGGAAGGGCACGGCCTGACGCCGGGCGAACTCGACGCCAAGCAGAGCCTGACCGTCAACGAGCTCGGTCTCTGGGTGGCGATGGGCGACGTCGACTCGGCCGTGGTCTGGGAGAGCACCGCGGCGGCTCTGGGCGCGCGAGTCGACGTGGTGCCGCTGCCGGTCGAAGCCGCGAGTGTGTCGCGGGTGACGCTGGCGGTCCTGTCGAACGGCGCGCAGACGGCGGCGGCGCGCGACTTCCTGCGCTTCTGCTGTCAGCCCCGCGGTCGGGCCATCGTGGCGGACTGCGGCTTCCGCGTCGAACCGCCGCCGGGGGTGGCAGCCCTGGCCGGCGAGGCCGGAGGCCCGCCATGAGGCGCCGCCGCGACGTGGCCCGGGAGAGCGCCGCGGCGATGCGCCCGGTGGCGGCAGCGCGCGAGCCGCTCATGGCGGCCTGCGTCGTCGTCGCGGTGCTGTTCGCGGCGATGGTCCTGGCTCTGGTCGGGGCCGACGCCTGGTACCTCATCCGGCATGGCAACGGCCCGGCGGATCTCCTGCGCAGCCTGTCGCGCCCGGGCATCCGCCAGGCGGTGGTCCTGAGTCTGACGACATCGCTGTGCAGCCTGGCCCTGACCCTGGCCACGAGCCTGCCCCTGGGCTACCTCCTCAGCCGCCAGCGCTTCCCGGGGCGGGCCCTGCTCAGCACCCTGGTGGATGTCCCGATCGTGGTGCCGCCGGTGGTCATCGGCATCTCGCTCCTGGCCTTCTTCGGCAGCGGCCTCGGCGTGGCGGTGCGCGCGGGGCTCGGCCGCGTCGGCCTGTCGATGGTCTCGGGCCTGGGCATCGTGCTCTGCCAGTACCTGGTGTCGGTGCCCTACGCGATCCGTGCCGCGGCGGCGGCCTTTGACGAGGTCGACCGCGAACTCGAGGCGGTGGCGATGGTCCTGGGGTGCAGCCGCTGGCGGGCCTTCCGCGGGGTGACCCTGCCCCTGGCGCGCAATGGCCTCCTGGCCGGCGGGGTGATGGCCTGGGCCCGGGCGCTGGGCGTCTTCGGGCCGATCATGGCCTTCGTCGGCACCGGCCCGCGCGTGCAGGTCATGCCGACCTGCGTCTGGCTGGAGCTGAGCGTCGGCAACATCGACGTGGCGCTGACCCTGGCCCTGGTCATGCTCGGGCTCTCGGGGGCGGCGCTGGCCCTGGTGCACGCCCTGGCCCCGGGGAGGTCGTGGACATGACGGCGGCCCTGACCCTGGAGCAGCTCTGCGTCCGCGCCGGGTCGTTCTGCCTGGGGCCGCTGGATCTGACCCTGGCAGCGGGCGACTACCTCGTCGTCATGGGCGCGACCGGCGCCGGCAAGAGCCTCCTGATCAAGGCGATCTGCGGCCTGCTGCGGCCCTCGAGCGGGCGGGTGTGGGTCGACGGCCGCGAGGTCACGGGCCTGCCGCCGCGCGAGCGCCGGGTCGGCTATGTGCCGCAGTCGGCGGCGCTGTTCCCGCATCTCTCGGTGGCGCGCAACATCACCTTCGGCGCCTGGGCCGCCGGTCGCGACGAGGCGGCGGCACTGGCGCAGTCGGCGCCGGTCCTCGCGGTCCTCGGCCTGGAGCCGCTGCTCGAGCGGCGCCCCGCCACCCTGAGTGGCGGCGAACGCCAGAAGGTGGCCCTGGCGCGGGCCCTGTGCACGACGCCGCGGCTCCTCGTCCTGGATGAGCCGGTCAGCGCCTTGGACGAGCCCTCGCGGCGCAGCGTCTGTGCCGCCCTGCGCGACCTCCACGTCCGCATCGGCATGACCACCCTGCACGTCTGTCACAGCCTCGAGGAAGCGCGCGCAGTGGCGCACCGCCTTGGCATCATCGCCGCCGGCCAGTGGGCCTGGTGCGGCGCCATGGCGGCCATCGACAGCGCGCCGCCGGCGCATCCGGCGGCGCGGCGCCTCCTCGGGCTGGACTGAGGGGCCTCAGTCGGCCTGACGCAGGAGGGCCTGACGCGCCGCCTGGCGCCACGACGACGCCTTCGGGAAGTCGTTGAAGTCACGCAGGGGGCTGAGCAGATCCGCCTCGCGCGGCACGCCGAGGGTCTGGAGCAGGCGGTAGTCCTGCAGGCTCTCGGCGAAGACCTCCCAGCGGATCGAGTCGCGCGGGCCGTCCGGTCCCGGGTAGACGACGCAGGTATCGCCGTAGGCCCAGCCCGGCCAGGCATGGCCGTCCTGCACCGCATACGGGTCGATCAGCTCGCGGGTCTGCGAGCGGTACCAGTAGTTGTAGCCCCAGTGCAGGAAGCCCTGGAACGGCCAGCGGTAGAAGAGGAAGCCATGCATGCCGATCTTGGCGAGCGGCGTGTCGATGAGGCGGTTCAGGTAGGCGCCGCGCGGGCCGCAGCAGTAGTAGCACCAGCTCGGGATGCCCTCGCGGTGGAACTGCAGGGCGGTGCGGATGCTCGGCACCGGCATGTCGGTCAGGCGTTCGCGGCCGTAGGCAATGTCGGTCAGCGCGTCCATGGTCCGCATCCATGGCGCCAGCTCGCGCAGCAGGCCGCGCGCCGTGATGTAGTGCTCCTTGTCGGACTCGGTATGCGGCTCGTCGGAGACGTGGAAGGAGCTCTGCTCGAGGGCGTTCTCCTCGAGGAGCAGGCGGTGCAGCTCGGGGAGGTACTGGCCGAGGAAGGCGCGGTAGGT
>JAGVUW010000347.1 GCA_019136035.1 Verrucomicrobiota bacterium
GGCCGTGACCGTGCCCTCGGGGCTGAACACGAAGGCGGTCTCGTCGCCCCAGGTGTCGTTGAAGAGGCCCCGGTAGCGCCAGACCAGGCCGTCCTCGCTCTCGAGCATGGCCGCCTCGGTGTCGTAGCCGCCCTCGCCCCGGCGGGCCAGGTTGAAGGCATGCTTGCGGCGGCCGCAGAGGTAGGCGCGGTCGCCATGGGCGGCAGCGCGCCAGATGTAATGACCGTAGGTGCCCTCGAGCGGCCGTGGGCCCACCCAGTCGGTGCCGTTGGCGGTCCAGGCGGCGTAGCCGAGGTGGTCGTTGATGTCGAAGGCGGTCCAGCCCTCCGGGCAGAGCCAGGTCCCGGTATAGACGAAGAGGCGGTCACGGAAGACGAGCAGATGCGGGTCGCGCGTATCGCGGTCCGGCACTCCGAAGAGGGCCACCTCGGACCAGTCGCGGCCGTCGCGGCTGCGCAGGATGCGTATGCGGGCCTTGGCCGAGATGCCATGGCCGGCCGGGCAGCTCCGGAAGGCGACACAGCGCACCGACTGGATCGAGACTGCCGGAAGCATCGTGCGTCTCCTCACCGGGCGGCCGGCGGCGTCGGGGGGATGCTCCGCGACGCCTGCCCCGGCCGGATCCGGGCTGCGGGCTTCAGCGGTTCAGCAGGAGCCGCATCGGCGGCTCCATGACGTCGGCCATG
Organism: Verrucomicrobiota bacterium; assembly: GCA_019136035.1. GTDB lineage: Bacteria > Verrucomicrobiota > Lentisphaeria > Oligosphaerales > JAFGRS01 > JAGVUW01. The sequence continues at coordinate 687 of JAGVUW010000347.1, forward strand.
CGCACGAAGCCGAGGTCGGTGGGGTGGGAGCCGTCGACGGCGCCCTCGCCATCGTGACCGATCAGGTCGGCGCCCTCCAGGTAGTACAGCCCTTCGACGCCCTCGGCCTGGAGCTGGCGGTAGGCCTCGCGATAGGCCTCGCGACTGGTGCGGTTGCGCTCGGCCTGCGAGGGCACCAGGAAGGCACCGCAGTAAGTGCGGTCCTCGACCAAGAGTACCGGCGTGCGCGGGTGCGCCTGGCGCAGCGTCCGCACAAAGGGCACCACGCGCTCGCGAATCTCGGGCGCACCCATGTTCGGCAGGCATTCCAGGACATAGAGCGCCGGGTCGAGTTCGGCCAGAAGCTCGCCGAGGGCCGCTTCCATGCGGCCGCTTCCGGAGAAGCCGAGGTTGATCACCGGCGCCCCCAGGCGGCGCCCGAGAATGGCCGGGTGCGCCATGCCGGGACGACTGGCGCAGCCGCCCTGGGTGATCGAGGTGCCATAGATGACCACCGAACGATCCGGCTCGCCGGAACGCGGCGCGACCCGGCCGAGGCGGCTCCCGGACGGAATGCCGAGGCGGACCTTCGAGACGCCGTTGTACAGAGGCAGGTAGAGCCGGAACTCGCGCTCGCCCGGCGGCACACCGTTGAGCAGCACGGCGGTGTTCTCGGTGGCTTCGGGCCGGCCGACAGCGGCCCAGCGCCAGGTGCCGTCGTCCTGACGTACATAGAGGTCCACGCCGCTGACGCCGGTCGCCGCCATGTGGTTCATCGAGAGCTTCTCGGAACGGAGCACCCAGTGCGCCCGCAGCGTCGTGGCGTCGGTGACGAAATCGGCATACATCCCGGCCGAGTTGTGGCTGAGTGTCCACACCGCCGGCGGGACCTTGCCCTCAGCCGCCGCCGGCAGGCGGTCGTAGGGCGTCGCCGTCGCCGATGCGTCCCAGCCGCGGCCCTGGAGGCCGAGGCTCAGGAGGTCATACCAAAGTACACTGCCATCGGCCTCGGGCTCGGCACCCGCCGGGTCGAGCCACTCGGCTGCCGAGAGAGCCGCCGCCGAAGCGAGCAACGCCGACGCCATCACCGGAGGAAGACTGAAGCGCATAGCAGGACTCCTTGCAGGACCGCGACGCCAGGAGAGTATACCCGCCCCCGGCGCCGCGGCAACCCGCGGCAGGCCGGGGCCAGGGCTGTTTGAAAGTCCGGTTCTGGCACCCCTTCAGGGTGCGTGGTGTGTGGGTTCGCGGTTCCGGGGGTCGTGCTACGCGCGACCCCCGGCTACGATCTGGCACCCCTTCAGGGTGACCGGGTGAGCGCTGACGCGATCTTCGGTCAGCCCCGGCCCGGGGTGGCCCTCAGCCGCACTTGCTGTAGTCGCAGTGCCGGCACTTCAGGCAGCCCTCCTGCATGACCAGGCCGGGCTGGTGGCACTTCGGGCAGATCGGCTCGAGCGCC
>JAGVUW010000504.1 GCA_019136035.1 Verrucomicrobiota bacterium
GGGCCGGCCGGCGGGCGCCGGGGCGGGCGCCGGGGCGGGTGCGGGGGCTGCCGGCGCGGCCTCCGGCTCGGCGGTGGCCGCCGGAGGCTGCGGCAGGTCCCACTTGGTCTCGGGCGGTGGGCCGATGGGCTGCAGGAGCGGCTCGCGAGGCCCGCTCAAGGCACTGCCGCAGTCGACGACGGTGAACCACCCCGGCCGGACCTCGACGCCCTGGCGATCGAGGGCGATCATCTCGTAGGTGGGGCTGGGGAGATCGAAGACGCGGTAGGCCAAACGGGCGCGGGCCAGGTCGGCGGCGGGGACCGGAAAGAGGCCCGGCTCGCGGCCGATACCGAGGAGCAGCATCGAGCCGTCGTCACGGCGGAACCCGACGGCCCGGCGGTTACCGACCCACCCGGCGATGCCCGAGCGCTGCTGCGGGATGTCGCCGAAGAGGTGCAGGTCCGCCTCGTTGAGGTCTTCGATGTCCTCTCGAGTGACCTCACAGGGCAGCAGGCTGAGGGTGTAGTCGACGTCGACCCGGTCGCCGGCGCGCAGGTTGAGCGGTGAGAACAGCCCGGTCGCATAGAGATAGAAGTGCGTGTCGGCGCCGTCGCCGCAATGCGAGAAGATCGGCCCGAGGTCATCGCGGAAGGTGGCTTTGTAGCGGTGGAAGATCCAGCCGACGGAGCCGACGCCGGTCTTGGTCATGAAGCCGCCGAGGGCGTGCGTACCCTCAAGGGGAGTGGCCGCCGCCGTGTGGTGGATGTCCGACAGGGCGGTCACCTCGCGATCGGCGGTCGACGACGGCCAGCGGTAGACGCGGAAGGAGTTGTCATCGACGCGGACCATGCCCGTGCGGCTGCCGGGGAGGGCATCGGGGCTGCCGGCCGGGGGGGTGCGGTACCAGACGTAGTCCGTGATGCCGTCGCGCCAATCGCGGGCGCCTTGGCCATCGAGCTTGATGTGGAGGAACTGCATGTTCTCGAGGAGGGTCGGCTCGCCGATGGCACGAAGGGCCTGGCGGACGCGGAGGTGGCAGGTGCCGGTGGCGTTGTCCGGTATGAGGGCGATCTGAATGGGCGTGACCAGGCGGCGCTGGGTGTCCTCGAGGGTGTAGGAGAGGGCGGCCTGGTCGCGGCCGCTGCTGCCGCGCACCTGGGCGACGCGGTCACCATAGACCGCGCCGCAGTAGTAGTCCCAGCGGCCGCTGAACCAGAAGAACTCGCGCCAGCGCGGCCCGAAGTTGACGGCCACCGGGTATTCCCGATTAGGGACGATGAGATGCCTGGTGTCGACCGTAAAGACGGGCATGCCGCCCGACAGGGTCGAGGTGGCAAACCAGATCTGGGTGCCGGGAACCCGCACCACCTGGACACCATCGGCCTCGAGGACCGTGATGTCGTTGCGGCCGAGGTTGAGGGGCGCCGTGACCAGCGCACAGTCAGCCCGGCCCATGGGCAGGCCGCCCGAGGACAGCAGCTCGACCGCGGCCGGAGCCGAGCCGTTGACCGTAATCTCGACGGCACCGCCGCGCGCCAGGCCGCGGAGCAGGATGGTCGCCGGTCCGGCGCGCGGGACCTCGAAGGTGTCCCGGCTCTCGGGCCTGGGCAGGACTCGCAGGACGTAGTCGGCCTTGACGGGCACCGGGCTGTCGGTGCCGACGGAGGGGCCCACCAGCAGATTGGCCGCCGGCAGACCGCCCGTGAGTCCGAGCAGGATGACCCCGGCGGCGAGGCCGCGCCAGGACGGCACGCCGGCACGCCGCAGGCGCGCTCGCCGGCACCGCCTCCCGGACACTCGTGGGATCAGCCCAGACATGCAGCACTCCGCACTACAGCGAGGACACCGGAGCCCTCACGCCGGATACACCACGGCAGAACACCGCTCGAACAACCGCGATCCGAACAGCGCTGAGCAGCCCGTCGCGGCTGGTTCTGATACCAATTTCACGGTTAACGTCGCCCGCCGCCCCTTATTGTAGCCCGTCATCGACAGGATGGCAGAATCGCGCGCCGGGCATCGCCGGCGCGTGCAACCAGGCGCACGGTGGCCGGTCTGATGCTAGAGTATCGATAGCACCTGCAACGCCAGGTCGACGGCCCGGGGTGGCTGTGGCGACGTGACCGGCAAGGCCGGCCATGGCGTGCGCAGGGGGTGCTTGCCAGCAGGTACCCGTGACCGACAGCGAGCGAAGGAGAACCGGCAATGGCTCTGAAGGCAGATGTGGAGAAGATCCTCAACGCGCAGCTCGAGAAGGAGTTCGACGCCTCGGTGGTGTACCACGGCATGGCGATCTACTTCGAGAAAGAGCTGCTTCCCGGGATGGCCGCCTGGTTCAAGAAGCAGGTCGGCGAGGAGCGCGGGCACGCCGGCAAGATCATCGAGTACATGATGGACCGTGGCGCTGACCCGGTGATTCCCGCGACCAAGGCCCCGAAGATGAGCTACGCCAACCCGCTGGCTGCCCTCAAGGGCGCCGTGGCGCACGAGCGTGCCAACACCGCCGGCATCTATGCCTGTCTCGAGGCCGCTCAGAAGGCCGGCGATCCCGCCACGATCGAGATGCTGCAGTGGTTCGTGAAGGAGCAGGTCGAGGAGGAGAAGTGGGCCGACGAGTACGCTGCCATGGTCGAGAAGGTACAGGCCTCGATCGGGGCTCTGTACGCCGTTGACCACCGCATCGGCAAGGCCGCCTCGGCCGACTGAGCTGTCGCGGTGTGATCTCTGCACCCCGCGGTCCCGACGGGCCCGCGGGGTGTTCCTTTTCCGGGAGTGGCTCGCCGACAGGGCGTTCATGCCACGCACCCGCGCGCACGGCGGAAGGTCGCTCCGACTTGCCGCGGGGGCACTGCCGTGCTAGGCTGACGGCGCGTCAGGGCCGCGCTGCCGGCAGGGCTTTTCCGCGCGCGGCGCCAGGTCTGGCGATCTCTGGCGACAAGGAGCACTGCAGCACCATGAAGCGAGCCGTTGTGGCCGGTCATATCTGCCTCGACATCATTCCGTCGATCGACCATGGCTTCCGCCTGGAGCCGGGGCGGCTCTACGAGGTCGGCGCGCCGACGATCGCCACCGGCGGCGCCGTCTCCAACACGGGCGTGGCCCTGCACCTCCTCGGTATACCTGCTATGCTCATGGGCAAGGTCGGCCAGGACTCGTTCGGACAGTCGATCCTCGATGTCCTGGGCCGCTACGATGCCAGTCTGGCCGAGGGCATGGTCGTCGTGCCCGGGGTAGTCTCGTCGTACACCGTGGTGGTGAACATCCCGGGTACCGACCGCATCTTCCTGCACTGCCCGGGCGCGAACAACACCTTCGCCAGCGGCGATGTGGACCCCGCCCGCCTGGCCGGTTCGGCGCTGTTCCACTTCGGCTATCCGGCCTTCATGGCCGCGACCTACGCCGACGACGGCCGCGAGCTGATCCGCATGTATCGCCAGGTCAAGACGGCGGGCCTGACGACGAGCATGGACCTCGGCATGCCCGACCCCGGCGGCCCCGGCGGCCGCGCCGACTGGGCCGCCATCCTGCGCGAGGTCCTGCCGAGCGTCGATGTCTTCCTCCCGAGTGCCGATGAACTCCTCTATGCCCTCGACCGCGAGCGCTTCGGCGAGGGCGACAACCTCGACGCCGCAGAGCTGTCGCGCCTGGGTCAGGCCCTCCTGGACATGGGCACCGCCATCGCCGGCATCAAGCTCGGCGCCCGCGGCATGTACCTGCGCACCGGCTCGGCGGCCCGTCTGGCGGCGATGGGACCCGGCGCCCCGGCGGACCCGGCGGCCTGGGCCGACCGCGAGCTGTGGTTCCCCATCTTCAAGGAAGAACGCTTTGTCGGCGCCACCGGGGCGGGTGACACCACCATCGCCGGCTTCCTGGCGGCGCTCCTGCGCGGCCTGGACGTGGTCGGCGCCGGTCGATTCGCCAATGCCGTGGGGGCCTGCTGTGTCGAGGCGGCCGATGCCCTGAGCGGCCTGCGCTCATGGGAGGGTACCATGGCACGCCTCGAGGCCGGCTGGGCGGCCGTGCCGATGACCGTCGACGCCGCCGGCTGGCGGCCGGGTCCGCAGGGCCTCTGGCGTGGCCCCGCAGATCGCGGCTGAGGGCCGCGACCAACGCGGCCCTCCGGCTCGGGACACGGACAGACACGGACCCGCACGGACGGCCACGCCCGGGGCCCTGCCGGCTCCGGCCTCGGGGGGGGCGGGCGTCGGGGGGTAGGCGTCGGGCCTCCGGCCTCGGGCTTCGCCCCTCGGGGGTCCGGCTTGTGCTTGGGCGGCGGAGTCGGTATAGTGCAGCGAGGGCAGGGTGGATGCCGAGGCCGGCAGACGAGGATCGTCGCATGCGTGACCTGCTGACAGCCTTGCTGGAACTGCAGGAGCTCGAGATCGTCCTGGAAGAGTCGCGGATCGTCCATGGTGACGCCACCGCTCAGGTGGCGGTGGCGCTGACCGCCCGCATTGGCCATCTGCGCGCCGGGGTGCCGGCGCAGGACCTGCGCCGCTTCGATGCCCTGCGCCGGAGCGGCCCGGCTGTCGTTCGTGAACGCGGGGGCACTTGCGGCGGCTGCCACCTGAATGTCCCACGCGGCGATCTCAATCGCATGCGGCGCTGCGAGGTGGACTGGGTCTGCCCGAACTGCGGCCGCTATCTGTTCCTGTCCGAGCCGCGACCGAGCGCGGTGGAGTGAGGAAGACGGCTATGGACATTGCCCCACTCCTGCCCAGGGAGCACGTCATTGTCGGTCTGGGCGGTGCGACGCGCCGGGCCATCCTGGAGGCTCTGGTGGAGCCGTTGCGGCATGGCGATGCCGTGGCCGAGATGGACCGCTTCCTGGAGGAACTCGAGGTCCGCGAGGGCCAGGTGACCACGCAGATCCCCGGCGGCATCGCCTTCCCGCACGCGCGCTGTCAGGGCGTCCGACGCCTGGTCATGGCCGTCGGCACGGCGCCGGCGCCGGGGCTGCCATTCAGCGGACCGGACCAGGAACGCTGCCGGCTGTTCTTCCTGATGGCAGTGCCGCCATCGGCGCCGACGGCGCACCTGCCGCTGCTCAAGCACGTCAGCGCCTTCGTCCGCCAGGACGCCCGTGTGGAGCGTCTCCTGGCGGCCCGCACGCCGGCCCAGGCGGCGCGGCTGCTGTGCGCCTTCAAGCCCTGAGCCCCGAGCCCGCCGTCGGTCGACAGCGCCCGCACCGGCCCGAGGCGCCGGACAGAGAACCCTGGAAGGCCGCTCGCCACGTCTGCCGGACCTTCCTCCACTGGCCGTTACCTGCCAGTGACGGAAGCTCCGTTCTACGGGAGACATACGGCTCGGCCGTCGATCTCCCGTTGGTGTCACCAGGAGCCTTCCGCCTGCGGCGAGTCAGGCGCTGTGCGGGCAGTCTCCTGCGCGTGTTCGATCCCGGTGCGGTCCGCTCGACCACCGCGCCTGCAGGGCGAGTGGCCACAGACGCGAACGCGTCCACGAGCCGCCAGGGGCAGGGCATCGGGGGACGGCTCCAGGGGCCTGTCGCCCCCCATGGGGGCCGTGGGCGCGTGCACCGCGTCTTTCCCCTGCGAGGGCAGGGGGCAGACGGAAACGGCCGCGGTTCGGGGGGGAACCGCGGCCGCGATGGGTGCTGTCATGGACTGCCCAGGTGAGGCCTTACTTCAGGGCCTCGAGCATTTCGGCGACCTCAATGCGGACGGTGTCCGCAATCCCGCGGTCCTTCGGATCACTCCAGGTCAGGTCATCGACACCCTTGGCCTGCAGGACTCGCCCCGGGGCGGCGGCCAGGAGGGCCCGGGCGCGCTCCAGGCGCCCATCCTGCGGGGCGGTGCGGGCGAGGGCCTCGATGCGGTCCCGCAGCATGGCCAGGACCTCGAAGTCGCCAACGCTCTCGCGAATGGCCTCCATGTGCTTCCCGGCGGTCACCGACGACGGCGCCACGAAGGCCGGCGCGTAGGCGGTGCGCTTGGCGGTGTAGGCATTCCAGGGGTCGCCGCCGCCGGTGTCGGCGAAGGCCCAGAAGTACGAGCTCTCGGCGCCGAACTCGAAGGCGGTCCAGGCCTGCAGGCGGTGGTAGCTATACGGGTCCAGGAGGAAGGCCGGGCCGCTGCAGGAGTAGAAATCCAGGCGCCGTCCGGCGGCCTTCTGAGCGCGGTAGAAGTCGGCGAAGGGCTTGCCGACCTGGAGGAGCATCGGGCGGTTGGGGCAGAGCACGTCGACGCTGGCCATCATCTCCGGGAGGGCGGTGGTCGGGTCGCGGTGGGTCGGGTCTTCCCAGAGGACGACCTCGGGCTCGACGGCCTGGATGACCTGAGCCCAGGCGGTGATGATGCGGTCCTGCTCGGGGCGGTTGGGCTCATCGAGGAGGAGGAGGACGAGCTGGTCGGCGCGGAGGCCCTTCTGGCGGACGAAGTCGGCCCAGAAACGAATCCAGGTCGAGACGCGCGGGGCGAAGCCGGGGTCATCCATGGGGACGCCGGCGATGGCGCCGCCGATGGCATTGAAGACGCAGTAGCGGCGGGCGTTGGGCCAGCGTTCGAGCCAGCGCTCGAAGCGGCTCGTATCCGGCGGCTGGGTGTAGGCGGCGTCGGGGCCGAAGGTACCGATGGGCATGACCGAGCCCGTGGCCCACGGCGAATCCACGTAGCGCTCGCGCAGGTGGGCGATGAGGGCATCGCGGTTCTGCGGGGTGACGCCGTACTGGGCGTCGACGTCGGTGTAGTCCCAGCCCCCGACGTGGAGTCGCGGCTGGGCCGGGAAGTCGAGGTCGAAGACGCGGAGGGTGAGCGGCACCTGCACGGGCGCCAGGCCGGGCGCGCTGATCTGAATCTGGCCGTTGTGGGTGCCGGCCGGGGTCTGCGCCGGGCAGAAGGTGATGTAGACCTGGCGGGTCATGCCGGCAGGCACGGCCACCTCGAAGGCGTCGCCAACCGGCTGCAGCACGGGCAACGCCGCGGCGATGACGGTGCTCTCGTGGGTGTCGGTCCAGGGGACCTCGTGCACCGTGAGGTCCGCCGGGACCGGGGCGCCGGGCAGCCCGGCGAGGCTGAGGCGGAGCTGCAGGGGCCGGGGGCCGTTGTTTGTGAGGTTGACAGCACCGGCGCGGTGCTCGCCGCGCATGGCGGCGATGCTGATGGCGGCGGCAGGGGGCGCCTCGGGCAGGTCGGCGGGGCGGAGGAAGTCCCAGGGGTTGGCGCCCCAGGCAATGAGGGTCGGGAGGCCGCGGGCTGAGCGCACGGCGCCGTAGAGGGCATAGACGCGGGCGTGGAGGTCGTTGAGCGGCATGACGCTGCGGTAGCCGTCGGGCTGGAGCTCGGGGAGCGCGCCGATGCCGGTTTCGATGGCGGCGATTTCGGCTTCGAGGCGCGTCTGCAGGGCGGCCTCGAGGCCGGCGCCAAGGACGAAGGTGCGGGCCGCTTCCAGGTCGTAGCCGATGCGGCGCTTGACGGCGGCGTTGAAGAGGTTGTCCTGGAAGTACTCCAGCGGGTAGCGGATGGCCTCGCCGGTGAGCGCGGCCTGGGTCCACTCGGGCTGGCCGCGGAAGACCTCAATCTCGTCGACGAAGGTGTAGGCCCCGGCCGTGTCGATCAGGAACTTGACATAGCGGCCGTGCGTCTGCAGGTCGTCGACCACATAGCGGTGCACGGCGTACTTCTCTGCCGGCGGGATGCCCTTCCGGCGGCTCAGCGAGATCATGTCGCCGAGGTTGTAGTAGGTCCGCCCGTCGGCGCTGACCATGGCCATGATGGCGCGCGGGAACTCGACACCGGCGACGCCGCCGGCGGTGTTGAAGGACAGGCCGCTGATGGGCACATCGGCGCCGAGGTCGAGGGTGACGATCACCGGGCGGGCGTGGGTCCAGCCCACGGTGCTCTTCTGCGTCCAGAAGTAGCCGACCGTGTAGACCCCGTCGGTGAGCTGGATCTTGTCATCCGGGTCAGTGCAGAAGCCGTAGCTGGGGCGCGGGTCGAGGGTATAGGCGCAGCCGCGGGCGAGGTTCTCGGGCGCCGGTGCGGCCGTGGTGGCGGCCCCGGCGGCGGCCTCGGCGGCGGTGAGGATCTGCACGTCATCGATGCCGGCGGTACCGGCCGGCGCAGCGCCGTCGAGGTGGCGCGCGTCAGCCCAGAGCTCGACAACAGCCTGGGCAGCGGCGCCCGCGGTGAAGGCCTGGGTGCGCACCTGCCAGGTACCGGCCGCGGCCTTGGCATCGCACTCCAGGCGCGCCAGTTCAGCACCATCGGCGCCGGGGGCGCGGAGGAGGACCATGGGCCGCAGCCGGCCGTCGGTCTTGAACGAGGCGCTGAGCACGTAGGCCGCGTTCGGCGCCAGCGTGACCGTCTGCGCCAACGCCTTGCCGGCGCCCTGGGCGGTGGCGCGGAAACGCACCGAGAGGGCATCGGTGGCGCCGTCGTCGTTGACGTAGACCCAGCCGCTGTCCGCCGGGAAGTCCCATGCTTCAGGCAGCGCTCCCCGGGCGGCCTGAGCCTGTGCCTGTGCGAAGGTGCCATTGGTCACGACTGGCGCGGCCGAGAGCGAAAGCGCGGCCAGCGCCATGACTGCGAGAGCCATCCAACGCGAGATCATCGTCCGTCCTCCTGATGCTGCCTGGTTGATTCTGCCTACACGGTACCGGGAACCGGCCGGATGTCAACCCGGCGCGCGCCCCCCCGCGCCGGGGCCGCCGCGACGGCGAGGCAGAGCCGGACTCGTCCGACCAGTCCGACCAGTCCGACCAGTCTAATACTCTTCACTTAGAATGGTTACTGTCCAAGACACCTTCTCTGTCTTGCTGTCTGGCGGCTTCCTGGGCCACTTTGTCTTCCGTTTGACGGCTCGGGGTACCCGCCTG
>JAGVUW010000498.1 GCA_019136035.1 Verrucomicrobiota bacterium
GTAGTAGTCGCTGACGATATCGCGGTACTCTTCGGAGATGCGGTTGATGTCGACATCCTCGGCGGCGGCGCCGCCGGTCTTCGACACCGCCGCGACCGGCATCGGCAGGACGACGCCGCTGCTCATCTCGACATGGCTGTCTTCGAGCCGTCGCAGCACGCGCCGGTGCAGCGAGCCGAACTCCTTCATGCGGGGGCCGGCACTCTCGATGCCGCGCAGCTCGCGGGCGGCGCTGCCGAGGCTGCCGGTGCCGAGGTAGAGGAGCCGCGCCGTGGCGTAGACCGCCTCGGTCTCCTGGCGGAGCTGGGTCGGGGTGCGGCCGTGGCTCTCGGTGTGCAGGTCGCGGCGCGGCGCCTTGCCGAACATGCCGATCGTCTCGGACTCCCCGCCGAGCTTGCCGCCGCCGGTGGCACGGGCGTCCATAGTCGAGTTCTCGTCTTCGGTGACCATGCCCTTCTGGAAGGCATCCTGAGTCCGCCGGGCGTGCGTTTCGCGGCCCTCGAGGCCCTTGACGTGGTTCTCCACCAGCTCGCCGCTGGACTGGCCTTCCCGGCCGGCGCCGCTGCGGCCGGTCATCTCGTTGTCGTTCGGGCGGGCGTTGCCCGACTTGCCCTTAGCCGAGAAACATGGCATGGGGCCGTCCATGACCGCCCAGCCCATCTCCATGTCCGCGATCATGTTGTTGCCGGTGGTGTCCTGGCTCTGCGCCTCGATGTCGGCGGCCTGGTCGAGGAGCTCGCCGACGATGTCCTCCAGCTCGTCCGGCAGGGGCACCAGCGGCATGTCGGGGAACTCGTCGGAGTCGAAGCTCTCCATATTCCAGACGATGTTGTCGGGGATGTCCATGAGCCACATCTCGACATCTTCGACGCGCTCCTTGGTCTTGCGAATGGCATCCAGGAGGGCGTCTTCCTTCTGCACGGCGATCTCGATGGCCGGCGCATTCTCGCTGCCCATGGCCTGCTCGACATCCTCGAGGATCTCGCGCATCTTCGAGTTCAGCTCGTTGCAGACCGGCAGCTCCGGAAACTGGTAGAGGTCATTGGCGAGTTCCTCGACCAGCTTGGCCATGTCCTTCTGCTTCTCGTCCATCTCGCGCAGCTTCTCCCGGACCTCGTCGTCGAGCTTGCCGCGCTGGGAGAGATCGCGGGTGACCTCGGCGATCTGGCGCTGCTGGGCCTCGAGGGCGGTCAGCTCCTCCTTGGTGCGCTCCAGGGCGGCGCCGGCGTCGGTGACGATCCGCTGCGCGTTCTTGACGCGCCACTGGTTCAGGATGTTCAGGTCCTGCATGAGGTCACGCAGGACCTCCTCCTGGCCCTGCACCGCCCGCGGCAGATCGCCGGCGGCCAGGGCTTCGGCCGCGGTGAGGGCCTTCTCGTAGGTCGTGGCCTTGTCCAGGAGGTCGTAGGCCAGGCGCAACTGCTTGGCGAACTCGTCGTCGACCCGCTCGGCGACCATGACCAGGCAGAGATCGCCGAAGGTGACGAGGTCCTGAGCGATGGCATCCTCGACGGCGGCCAGGCGGGCGCTGACCACGGCGTCGGCACCGGGGCCTTGTGCGACCTTGCTGTCCTGGAGATTCTGGCGCTGCGCGGCGACGACCTTCTGGAGCATGGCGAAGAGGTCGGTCTTGTCTTGGTGACGCTGCTCGTTGGCGAGCCCGGTGGGGATGCCGGTAAGGCCGGCCAGGATGATCGTCTCGAGTCGGACGCACTCCTGCAGCAGGGCCGGCAGCTCGGCCGGGCGGGCCCGGTGCGCCTCGTCGAAGCGCTCCAGGACCTCGCTCATTTCGTGGTTGGCCAGATTGGCGAGGACCGTAGCCAAGTCGCCCAGCGCGGCCGGGTCACGCAGGAGGTCGCGCGCCACCACGCGGATATTCTGCTGGGCCACATGCGCCGGCTGGATCTGCGGACTCGCCGGGGCCTTGCCCAGCAGCGCCAGGTCCGCCAGGCTCCGCGTCGTGCGCAGGTTCTCGCGCTGCAGTCGCGCCAGGCCCTTGAGGCCGTCCTCGGCCTGGGCCGCGGCCTGACGACGGGCGTCGCGGCGGTCCTCGGAGACCGGCACCGTCACCTGCAGGACCGGGGCGTAGCCGCGACGGCGCTGGCGCTGGTCGCCGTTGTCTTCGGCCCAGAGCCGGAAGCGCAGGACATCGCCGGGCCGGGCATCGAAGCTGGCGACGTCGATGAGGAAGCGCCCCGCGAACGACGGCGCCGGTGACGGCGGAGCGGCATCGGCGACGGCCTCGTTCAGCTCATCGCCGAGGAGGCGCTCGAGGCCGACACGGGTCACCGCGCAGTCGTCGTCGGCGCGGAAGGCGACCGGGATCTGGGCATCGGGGGACGCCACCAGGCGCTGGCGGGTATCGAGCAGCACCATCGTCGGTTTCTGGTCGGGCTGCATCGCGAAGGGCATCACGCTGGTGGCCTCCAGGCCGCCCTCGCCGCGCAGCCGCAGGCGCACCGGACCGCCCTCACGAATGACGAAGCTCACCGCGAATTTGCTCCGGCCGCCGATGTCCCTCTCGGCCAGGACGACGTCGTCCTGAAGCACCGCCGCAGCACTCAGCGAGGCGCTGGCAGAGCCCGCCAGGACCACCGTGGAGCCGACGGGAACCGCCATCTCGACGCTGCCGCTGTCCAGCGTGAAGGCCTCACGGGCGAGATACTCGGGCGGCACGACCTTCGCCGACCACTGCTCGAGCCCCGGCGGATTCGTCACCCGGATCGCATACCACGGCGAACGGGCGTCGCCGGCCACAATGCGGTACCGCGAGTCGTGGAAGACGCCCTTGATCTCGCCATGCAGCGTCGTGTCGGCATCCCTCTCCAGGGCGACCTCGTCAGTCTTGTCACGGGCGCGCTCCCAGACGACACGCACTGCTTCAGGGCGGTCGCCGCCCAGGCGCACCGTGACCGGGACCGCCTGCCCGCGCGGCAGGGTCACATCACCCGGCTCGACCGAGACAATCTGGGTCAGGGTGTACGGCGGGATGCCCGCCATCGGCGCCAGCAGGCGCAGCGCAGCGTGGCCGACCCGGCGCGGACTCACCGCCAGGGCCACACCCAGAACCGCCAGGACCGCCACGAGCAGCCAGAGACAACGGCGATACGGCCTCTGCGAGTACAGACGGCTCGCGCCCAGGCGCTCCAGACCGGGGTCAGACTCGCTCAGGAGGGCCTCGACGAACTCGCCAGAGACGCCGTCCTGGCGCGCCAACTGCACCGCGTTGATGACGTGATTCGCGGCGGCCCCGCCGGCGGCAGACTCGACCAGGACCGCCAGGGCTTCGTGCGAGAGCGGCCGGCGGGCCTGTCGCCAGATCAGCCAGAGGCCCAGCGACAGGCCGCCTACCAGGGACAGCCAGACCGACCAGCAGGTCACCGCCTGGAAGCGCATCCCGACATCGGCCAGGGTCGCCGCGGTGAACACCGTCAGCAGCAGGCTGACGATCACCATCAGCCAACGCCAGGCACGGCCACGCCGATAGTCGCGGCGCAGACGGTCCAACTGGAAGAAGAGCAGCTCAACACGCGTCACGGCCCGGTCTCCACACGGCGGGGCCCCGGGAAACGCCCTGACTGGCACGGCCATAACTTCGGCCACGGCACACTGTACAGGCCCGGGCAAGACCGCGCAATGCCCCGCCCGCGGCGCGTCATCACCGTGACCTCACGGCGCCAGGAGGTAGTCGGCGAGGGCGCGGTAGAAGGTGGTCACGGCCAGGATGGCGCAGTGGCGACCCTCCTCAGGCTCGCACTCGCCGGACCGGATGATCTCACCGGCGCTGATCGAGAGGGCCTCGGTGACCGTACGGCCCTGCGCGCGCCGGGCCACGGCACGGGCGCTGGAACGGGTGTTGCCGCAGCCCTCGGTATAGTAGCTGACCTGCTCCACACGGTCGTCGCGAACAACGACGTAGAACTCCATCTCGTCGCCGCACAGCCCGCGCACCGCGGCGGCCCCCGAGGGGTCGTTCATGCGTCCGAAGAGCGCGTCGTCGGAGGCCGCGGCCGCGGCGTCCTGATTCGTCTGATCGACAGCCATACGCACCTTCACTCCTTCACCACGTTCGCGTCGGGGTCAGTAGCCCGCCGACAACGACGCGCCACTCGCGGCATCACGCTGCCGAGCGCCGCGCCGGACCCCGGCGCGGCCAATCTCGGGGGGTCCGCCCAGACCCCCATGACGCTCATGCTCCGGAGTTCACGGCAGGGCGCCAACTTTCCCGGCAACCCTCAGCGCCCGCGTCCCCCGCCCATGCCGCGGCCGCCGCCCATGCCGCCGCCCATGCCGCGGCCGCCGCCCATGCCACCACCGCCGCCCATGCCGCGGCCGCCTCTCTGCGGCCCCGGGCCCGTCATCGGGGTCGGCGTCGGCCCAGCCGGCGTCTCAGCCACCGGGGCGGCCGTGCCGAAGTGCGCGGCGACATTCGGCGCCGCGGCCGCGGCGAGCGTCCCCATCTTGTAGCGCTCGACGGCGTCACGCACCACCCCGCTCATGCCGACGATCACCTCAATCTCCGCGGCGGTAAGAGCCTGGTGGGCATTGGGCCCGCAGTTGCCGGTAAGGAGCGCCCTGACGTCGCGCGCGGCGAGGATCTGCGCCGACTGGATGCCGGCGCCGCTGCCGAGGGCGACATTCGGATTGGCGATGGCCTCGGCCTGCAGGGTCTCGGTGTCGACGAGGAGGAAGTACGCGCAGCGCCCAAAGCGCGGGTCAATCGCGTCGTCCAGCGTCGTTCCTCGCGAGGTAATGGCGATCTTCATGATGGCGTCTCCTTCGTCAGGACTTCTCGAACTGGGTGTCTCGGACTTGGATCTCCGGACGGCTACGCCCGGGCTTCAGACAGGACTTCCTGCAGGCGCCGCCAGACCTCGCGCACGGCGGCCTCGGCCGGCCCCGTGCCATGCTCGACGAGGATCTTCCCCGCCATCAGGGCGTCGTTGACCCGGCGGTCGAAGGGTATGCGGCCGATGACCCTCGATCCATGCGTCGCCGCGATCGCCTCGATGCGTCGGGCCTGATCGGGATTGAGGTCGGCCTTGTTGATCACCACGACGGCCGGGACGCCGAAGTGCCGTGTCAGGCGCAGAACCCGTTCCATGTCGTGGACCCCCGAGACCGTCGGCTCGGTCACGATCACGACCAGGTCCGTGCCCGACACCGAGGCGATCACCGGGCAGCCGGTTCCCGGCGGGCCGTCGCCCAGGATCAGGGCCTGCCGCAACTCGGTCGCCAGTTCGGCGGCGCGGTTGCGGACCTGCGTCACCAGCCGCCCGGAGTTCTCCTCGGCGATGCCCAGGCGGGCGTGGACCATCGGCCCGGCGGCCGTCGACGACACGAACCAGTGGCCGTTGATACGGTCGAGATCGGCGATGGCATCGACCGGGCAGACCCGCCGGCAGAGCCCGCAGCCCTCGCAGGCCATGGGCTCGACGCGGTAGGGCACCGCGACCTGGCCGGGCTTGCCGGGGAGGCGCTCGATGGCGTGGAAGCGGCAGACATGAGCGCAACGACCGCAGCCCAGACAGGCCTCCGGGTCGATCGAGGCCTTGGTGCCACCGACAAAGTCGTGCGCCTCGCGTACACGCGGCGTCAGGAGCAGGTGCAGGTCAGCGGCATCGACATCGTCGTCGGCCAGCACTGCCTGCCCGGCGAGCCTCGACAGGCATGACACCAAGGTCGTCTTGCCGGTGCCGCCTTTGCCGCTGATGACGGTGATCTCCTGATAGGCAGCGGCGGTACCGGCGGCCCAGGGCTCCACGGCGTCAGCGGACAGCTCGAAGCCCTCCTCAGGCGGCAGCGGCGGGCAGGCCGTGGCCAGGGTGTCGAAGAGGTTGAGGAGATTCCCTCGAAGCTCCGGGAAGCGCTCGACCAGGATGGCGCCGCCCGAGTACGCCTCGGCGTAATCTCGGCGGAAGGGGATGCGGCCGGCAATGGGCAGGCCGACCGAGGCGGCGTACTCGGTGATGAGCCGGTCCGTGCCGTCCGAGCGGTTCACCACAATGCCGGTCGGCACGCCCAACTTCAGCGTCAGACCCACCGCCAGCTTCAGGTCGTTCAGCCCGAAGGGCGTCGGCTCGGTCACCAGGAGCACCGCATCGGCGCCACGCACCGCCTCGACGACCGGGCAGGCCGTCCCGGGTGATGCGTCGATGATCGTGATCGCCTCCGGGTCGATGTGGGCCTTGACGGCGCGCACCACATTCGGCGCCAGCGATTCGGCGATATCCAGCATGCCGTGGGCGAAGACCAGAGGCGCGTCGGGGGCCGTCGACTGCACCGTACCGATGCGCGTCGGCTCCTCCCGCAGGGCTTCCGCCGGACAGACCTGCGAACAGACGCCGCAGGAGTGGCAGAGTTCGTTGAAGATCAGGACCTTGCCCTTGATCATCGCCAGCGCGTTGTAGCGGCACGCGGCGACGCAGCGCCCGCAGGCCGTGCAGCGGTCCGACTGCCAGACCGGTTTGGCCACGGTCACCGGCTCATCGGTCACGAAGGCCGGCCGCATGAACAGGTGGTCGTTGGGCTCTTCCACATCACAATCGAGAAGACAGATCCGCCGCCGCGAGCCTTCGGGACGGGACCGCTCGCGCGCCGACAGGGCGTGCGCCAGGTTTACGGCCAGGGTGGTCTTCCCGGTGCCGCCCTTACCGCTTGCAATCGTCAGTACCATTCCCAACATCCCTTCACTCGACCTGCTTCGTGGCGTCTTCGGGCGCGTAGAATACCTGATCGCCCTGGCGGACCGGCCGAATGCGGCCGGTACGGCTGAGTTTGCCGAGGTACTTCAGCGCCTCGTTGCGATGCAGCCCGAAGACCTGGCAGATCTGATCCAACGTGCACGGGCGGCGCGCCAGCATGGTCGCGATGTCGGCCTCGCTGGCACGACTGCGGGCACTGGACTCCTGGCTATATTCCGCAATGACCTCGGCCGGCGGGGTGAACAGCTCCGCCAGAGCCTTCAGGCGATCCTGGGGCACGGCGTAGGCGTACGCCTCGCACGGCGGCCGGACCGCTGTGTTGAGCTGCACACGGTCCGGCGACACCTCGGCGGCCAGCGCCGCGATCCGACGGACGTCCTCGGGCGTGGCGTTCGTGCCCCAGACGAGGAAGACCTCCATCCAGAGCGTGCCCTGGAACTCCTTCCGGAAGCGCTTGAGGCCCTCGAGGACCTTGCCGAACTCGATGCCGTGAGCCGGCCGGTTGACCTGCTCCAGCGAGGTCTGATCCCAGGCGCTCAGAGAAACCTTCACCAGAGTCGCACGGGCAGCCTGCGCGCGGACCTCGGCATCCCACAGCAGCGCCCCGTTGGTCAGCAGCGCCACCGGTATTGTCGTCGCCCGGCGGGTCCAGGCGATGATCTGGCCGAGGTCGCTGTTCAGCGTCGGCTCGCCGCTGCCCGCCATGGTGATGGTGTCGGCGCCGTTCCCCGCCGCGAGCCACGCGCGCAGCTCCTCGATCACCACCGCCGCCGGGACGTACGGCCGGCGCTCCATCGTCCGGTTCGTGGTCCGCCCCAACTGGCAGAAGATGCAGTCGAAGTCGCAGGTCTTGAAGGGAACCAAATCGACGCCCAGTGAGCGGCCCAGACGCCGCGACGGCACCGGACCAAAGAGATGACGCACACCCGTTGCATTCATACGCCGACCCGATCCCTTCGATGACGCCGTGGTACGGACCCCCGCGGCCCGCCGGCCGGACGCGCACCCCGACGCCGGCGGCACCGCAGGAGACGGTCAGGACTTGCCCGAGGCGGCGGCCGGACGCTCCAGCTCCGCCAGACGCTGACGCAGATTCGCGAGCGCACTCTCGAGGCTCTCGACCTGGCCCTGCAGGACCTCGCGCTCCTGCGGCGCCGTCGGCGCGGCTGCCATCGGCGCGGCATAGGGCACCCCGCCCCACCAGGCGCCACGGCCACGGCCACCCCGGAACCCAAGTCCCAAGCCACGGCCGAAGCCCATGCCGCGACCCACACCCCAGGCACCACGCCCCGGCACCGGATGCGCGTACCCGGGGACGCTGTACCCGGCACAGAAGCCGGCACCACGCCCGCTCAGCGGGCCCATCCCCATCGGTCCAGTTCCATCTCCGCGTGGCATGATCATGCTCCTTTCTACGCTGGAGAACACCTGGCAAGGCTGGTCCTCAGCCTCTGCCCCGAACACACACCGAACTCGCCGCCACCGACACCGCGACAACCACCGCGCCGACCGCGCATCACCGGCCGACACAGCCCCGCCGGCCGTGCCGACGCCGCCGGCCGCAACACCCCGGCATCCAGAAGCCGCCCTGATCCAGAACGCCCTGCGCATAGGCCGCCAACACCCGCTCGATATCCCCGCAGATCTGCGGCATGACGCGAATCCCCGCGCCCGAGAGCGCCGCCTGCAACGGCCACGACACCGCACCGCAGATGACCACGTCCACACCCGCCGCCGACAGAGCCGCGACCCGACCTGAGGCTGTCTCGTCGGAAACCGCCAGCGCCTCCCGGGAAAGCACCCGGCCGGCGTCAACCTCGACCAGCCAGATCGTGGCGGCGACGTCGAACACCGGGCTGACCCGGCCCTGCCAGTGCGGTATGGCAATCCTTGTCATGCCTCCCGGTAAGCAGAGACCATGCCAGACTCAGAAGCTCGGTCAGACTGGTCAGACCCGTCAGACTAATACTCTTCACTTAGAATGGTTACTGTCCAAGACACCTTCTCTGTCTTGCTGTCTGGCGGCTTCCTGGGCCACTTTGTCTTCCGTTTGACGGCTCGGGGTACCCGCCTGCC
>JAGVUW010000865.1 GCA_019136035.1 Verrucomicrobiota bacterium
GAGCCGTGCTCGGCCCTCGACCCGATCGCCACCAGCCGCATCGAGGACCTCATCGACTCGATGCGCGGACGCTACTCGATCCTGATGGTCACCCACAACATGCAGCAGGCCGCCCGCACCAGCGACTACACCGCCTTCATGTACCTCGGGCGGCTGATCGAGTTCGGCCCCACCCCGACCATCTTCCAGAAGCCCCACCTCACCGAAACCCTCGAGTACGTCACCGGCCGCTTTGGCTGAACCGGAGGTCACCGATGCGCGCACATTTCAGTCATGACATCAAGGCCCTCGGCGGAATGCTGGCCGATCTTGCCGCTCTCGTTCAGCACAACGCCGAGCGCTCGTTGCGGGCCCTCCTCGAGGCCGACGCGGTGCTGGCCGTGCAGGTCATGCGTGACGACCAGGGCGTCAACAGCCTCGAGGTCCGCATCGAGGCCGAGTGCCTGCGCCTGACGGCGCTGTTCCAGCCGGTGGCGGACGACCTTCGCTACCTCATCGTCGCCCTCAAGGTCAACCGCGAACTGGAGCGCATCGGCGACCTCGCCGTCGATATCGCCCGCGAGGTGCACCGCCTGCCACCGGGGCCGAGCGCCGAGTGGCGACGGTCCCTCGCCGGGCTGACGACGCGCGTCCTGGATATGGTCCAGGGCAGCGCGGAGGCCCTCGTCCAACGCGACGACGCCCTCGCGGTGCGCATCTGGGCCATGGACCGCGAGGTCGACCGCGGCTGCCTCCAGGGCCAGCGCGAGGTCGAGGCGATCCTCGTGACCGAGACCGACCCCGGCGTGGTCAGGGGCCTGGTGTCCATGCTGGCCGTGCTCTGGCAGCTCGAACGCCTGGCCGACCACGCCAAGAACATCGCCAAGAACGTCATCTACCTCGTCCAGGGCGAGATCGCCCGACACCGCGCCGCCGACTTCCGCCCGCGGCTCCCCAGCAAGGGCACCCGCGTCCTCTTCGTCGATGCCGACGGCCGCGTCGACAGCCCCCTGGCCGCCGCCCTGACCAACCACCTCGCCGGCGACCGCCTCGAGGCGGTCAGCGCCGCGGTCACACCCGGAACGATCGCCGCCGGCGTGAAGGAGGTCCTGCGCGAGACCGGCATCTCGACGGCGTTGAGGCCCGCTGAGGATGTCTACCACGTCCTCAAGCTGGAAGGGCCCTTCCGCTACCTGGTCAGCCTCGGCGACGCCGCCGCGGCACGCTGCCCGCCGCCGCCGCGCGGTACTCAGGAGGTCCACTGGAACCTCCCCACGGCGAGCGCCGCTGCCGACGACGGCGACCTGGCACGCCTGCGCGACCGGCGCGAGGCCCTGCAGCAGCATCTTGACGCCTGGCTCGCCGGCCTGCCGGACCCGGCCAACCCGGCAACCTCGACCGCCGCACCCGACGGCGTCGGTAAGTAGGTCCACGGCGCCGTCCGTGGACCTCCCGGGCGCCGGGGAACGGCGCCTGTGGGCAAAGGAGCGCCACTCGGCTCGCGGTGCCCACCGCCGCCATCCAACCGACCGGCCTGCCCCGTTCGCCGGTCTGATCGGTCTGATCCGTCTGACCTGTCTGACCTGTCTGACCTGTCTGACGAGTCCGACCTGTCCGACCTCCCGACGCCCTCCGCGTCCCCGCCGGGCCGCCGCCGACGGCGCCAGGGAACGCCCTCGGAGTCATGATTTGTCTTGTTTTTGATGTATTCGTGCAGAAAAAGCGCCCGGCGGACTGTGAAATCGCCTTTTGACCTGTATAGTAGTGAATTCGGTCCACCCTCGCATCCGCTGGCAGGTGCGGCGTGCCTCGCGCGGGCGGCAGAGTTAGGTCAACGACGGGAATGCAGATCTATGGCTCGACAGTGTCCCCTGGAGAAGGTTCGCAATATCGGCATCATGGCGCACATCGATGCCGGCAAGACCACCTGCTCGGAGCGCATCCTCTTCTACACGGGGCGCCTGCACCGCATGGGCGAAGTCCACGACGGCGGTGCGACCATGGACTTCATGGTCCAGGAGCAGGAGCGCGGCATCACCATCTCGAGTGCCGCGACGACCTGCACCTGGCGTGATCACCAGATCAACCTGATTGACACCCCCGGACACGTCGACTTCACGGTCGAGGTCGAGCGCAGCCTGCGCATCCTGGACGGCGTGGTCGGCCTGTTCTGCGCGGTGGGCGGTGTCCAGCCGCAGTCCGAGACGGTCTGGCGTCAGGCCGAGAAGTACGACGTGCCGCGCATCTGTTTTGTGAACAAGATGGACCGCATCGGTGCGGACTTCTTCGCGGTGGTCGGGCAGATCCAGGAGACCCTGGGTGCGAACGCGGTGCCGCTGAGCATCCCGATCGGCTCCGGTCCGGAGTTCGAGGGCCTGATCGACCTGATGAAGGGCGTCGCCGTCTACTACGACGAGAACGACCGCGGCTCGACGATTCGCGAGGAGCCGCTGACCGAGCAGCAGGCCGAGTACATGGCGCCGTGGCGTCAGAATCTTCTGGAGAAGGTGGCGGAGGTCGACGACCGGCTCCTGGAGAAGTACTTCGCCGAGGAGCCGATCTCGCGTGAGGAGATCGTGGCGGCGGTGCGCGCGGCGACACACCAGCACCTGATCTGCCCGGTTCTCTGCGGCAGTGCCTTCAAGAACAAGGGCGTCCAGCGCCTCCTGGACGCGATTGTGGACTTCCTGCCGAGCCCGCTCGACCTGCCCCCGGTGAGCGGCAACTGCCTCGCCGGCAAGCCGATCGAGCGCACGCCGAAGGAAGGCAGCCATCTCGCGGCGCTGGCGTTCAAGGTGGTCGCCGACAAGCATGTCGGCAAGCTGATCTATGTGCGCGTCTACTCCGGCACACTGCAGGCCGGCACCTACGTCCTGAACTCTACGCAGAACCGCCGTGAGCGCGTCGGCCGGCTCTTCCGCATGCACGCCAACCGCCAGGAGCTGGTTGACTGCATCTACAGCGGCGAGATCGGCGCCGTGGTCGGGCTCTCGGACACGGTCACCGGCGACACCCTGTGCTGCGAGAACGATCCGATCGTGCTCGAGGCCATCGACTTCCCGGCCCCCGTCATCAGCGTGGCCGTACAGCCCGAGTCGCGTGATGATCTGGAGAAGCTGCAGAAGGCCCTGGTGCGACTGGCCGAGGAGGATCCGACCTTCATCGTGGCCACCGACCCGGAGACCGACAACATCGTCATCTCGGGCATGGGCGAGCTGCACCTGGAGATCATCCTGGATCGCATCAAGCGCGAGTTTGGCGTCGCCGTCAAGAGTTCCCCGCCGGAGGTCGCCTACCGCGAGACCATCACCAGCGCCGTGGACATCGAGGAACGGCTGCGCAAGCAGACCGGCGGCCACGGCCAGTACGCGCATGTCATCCTGCACATCGAGCCGATGGGCCCCGGCCAGGGCTACGAGTTCGTCAACGACGTCAAGGGCGGCAACATCCCGAAGGAGTACATCCCGGCCATCGAGAAGGGCATCGTCCAGGCCATGGCCGAGGGCGTCTGGGCCGGCTATCCGGTGGTCGATGTGCGCGTCACCCTCGTGGATGGCTCCTACCACGAAGTCGACAGCTCGGAGATGGCCTTCCGGACCTGCGCCTCGATGGCCTTCAAGAAGGGCTTCATGAAGGACAACCCCGTGCTCCTGGAGCCGGTGATGCGCATGAACGTCACCACGCCCGAAGACTACGCCGGCAGCATCACCGGCAGCCTGTGCAGCCGTCGCGGCCAGATCCAGGGCATGGATCGTCGCGGCAATGCCCAGGAGATCAAGGCGATGTGTCCGCTGGCGAACCTCTTCGGGTACACCAGCGAGCTGCGCAATATGACGCAGGGCCGGGCCAGCTTCACGATGCAGTTCGAGCACTACGAGGCGGTGCCCTACACCATCGCCGAGGAGATCATCGAGAAGCGCCGCAAGCGCGAGCAGTCGCAGCGTCGCGGCTGAGTCCCGGGCGCCCCCGGCGGCGACGGCCACCCCGCGCTTTTTCACATCGGCACCCGGTTCCGGCTCTGGCCGGACCGGGTGCCGATGGCTATAGTTTCCGGTTCAACGAGGTCAGCACCGCCGAGAGAAGGCAAGCACCACCCCATGAACCCGATCGCCCTCGAACTGAACAACGCCATTGCCGCCGCCAACCCGCACGTCCTGGAGATGCTCTCCACGCTGGGCCGTGAGATGTACATGCCCAAGGGCATCCTCACGCAGGCGGCCGAGGCCAAGCAGCACGCGCACCGCTACGACGCCACCATCGGCACCGCCATGGAGCATGGCCAGGCGATGAACCTGCCGAGTGTCATGGCCAGCCTCAAGGGCCTGTCGCCGAACGACGCCCTCCTCTACGCCCCGGCCCCCGGCCTGATGGCGCTGCGGCAGGAGTGGCAGCGCAAGACCCTGGTGGACAACCCCGACCTGCAGGGCAAGCCGATGAGCCTGCCGGTGGTGACCAACGGCCTCACCCATGGCCTGAGCCTGGTGGGCGACCTCTTCGTCGAGCCCGGCGACGTCGTCCTGGTCCCCGACATGATGTGGGAGAACTACCACCTCATCTTCGCAGTCGGCCGCCAGGCACAGCTCCGGCAGTTCCCCTTCTTCAAGGGCAACGGCCTGAACCTCGACGGCTTCCGCAAGGCCCTCAACGAGATCTGCGCCGAGCGCGGCAAGGTCGTCGTGCTGATGAACTTCCCGAACAACCCGACGGGCTACGCGCCGAGCGAGTCCGAGGCCCGCGAGATCGCGGCGGCCCTGCGCGCGGCGGCCGCGGGCGGCGCCAACGTGGTCGCCCTCGTCGACGATGCCTACTTCGGCCTCTTCTTCGAGGAGCAGGTCCTCAAGCGCTCGATCTTCGGCCAGCTCGCCGGGGCCCACCCGCGGCTGCTCGCCATCAAGGCCGACGCCGCTACCAAGGAGGCCTACGTCTGGGGCCTGCGCATCGGCTTCCTGGCCTTCTCGACCGGCGGCACCGCCGCCTCGGACAGCCCGCTTTACCAGGCCCTCGAGAAGAAGGTCGCCGGCTGCATCCGCGCCGCCGTGAGCAATTGCTCACAGCTCTCGCAGAAGGTCGTCCTGGAAGCCCTGCGCCACCCCGACTTCATGGCCCAGCGCAGCGCCAAGGCGGCGGTGCTGCAGGCGCGCGCCGCCAAGGTCAAGGAGGTCCTGGCGCAGGACCGCTTTGACGAGGCCTGGACGCCCTACCCGTTCAACAGCGGCTACTTCATGTGCCTGCGCCTGAAGCGCGTCAACGCCGAGGCCCTGCGCCAGCATCTCCTCAAGGCCTACGGCATCGGCGTCATCGCCAACAACGACACCGACATCCGTATCGCCTTCAGTTGCCTGGAGCTGGACCAGATCAGCGACCTCTTCGAGCTCCTCCTGAAGGCCTGGCGCGACCTCGCCGCGGCCTGACCGCGGCAACTGTCCCGACGCGTGGGGACCCTCGCGTCGTGGTGCTGTCGACGCCGTGGCGGCTCGTGGACGCCTGCGCGTCTCTGGACACTCGCGCTCCTGCCACCATGGCGAGCTCTGTACGCCTGCAGGCGGCCTGCCGCGTCCGGCGCGGCCGCCCGGCCCCTCCCCTCACCGCTCGGCCGCGTCAGCCGCGCCCTCGCGGCGCAGCACCAGAGCGCACCGTGCCGGCAGGTAGAGCCGCAGGCGGTGGTGCCATTCCTGACCGACCAGGCGGCTGTCGGTGTCGTAAGTCTGCCCCGGCTCGAGGCGCCCGAAGCCGCCGAAACGCGTCTCATCGGTGTCGAGAACCTGCGCATAGCGCCCCGGCAGGACGTCGATCCCGTAGTCGGTCCAGGACTGCGTCGGGTGGAGGTTCACGACGACGAACCAGCCGGCGCGCTCGAAGGCGACAACGCGGTCCTGGTCATTGACGACGAGCCGCTGCGGCCGCCCTCGCCAGAGCATCCCTGACGCCTCCAGCATCCCCAGCATGGCGGCGTCGAACTCGGCCAGGCCGCCGTAGCGCAGGTCCGAGGCATCGCGCAGCGACCACTGCCGGCGGGCGTAGTGCAGCGACCACTCGTTGCCCGGCCGCGGGAAGTCGACCCACTCGGGATGGCCGAACTCGTTGCCCATGAAGGCCAGGTAGCCATGCCCGGCGGTGGTGGCGGTGAGCAGCCGGATGATCTTGTGCAGGGCGATACCGCGATCGACCTCGAGGCTGCGGCTGCCGAGGTGCATGGCGTCGTACATGGCGGTGCGCAGGAGCCGGAAGATCAGGGTCTGGCCGCCGACGATGGCCTGGTCGTGGCACTCGACGTAGCTGATCGTGCGTTCATCACGGCGGCGGTTGGTGAGTTCGTGCCAGACCGTAGCCAGCGGCCAGGCCTCGTCCGGCAGGTCGAGCATGCGGAACCACATGTCGGTCACGCCCATGGCCAGGCGGTAGTCGAAGCCCAGGCCGCCCTCGTCGCACGGCGCCGCCAGGCCGGGCAGGCCGCTGACGTCTTCGGCGATCGTGGTCGCACCCGGACACACGGCGTGAATGACGCGGTTGGCCAGAGCCAGGTAGGCGACGGCGTCCTCATCGACGTCGCCCCCGAAGTAGTCGTCGTAGCGGGTGAAGGCCCGCCCGAGGCCGTGGTGGTGGTAGAGCATGCTGGTGACGCCGTCGAAGCGAAAGCCGTCGACGCGGTACTCGTCGAGCCAGAACCGGCAGTTCGACAGCAGGAAGTGCAGCACCTCCGGCTTGCCGTAGTCAAAACAGCAGGAGCCCCAGGCGGGGTGCGCGCCGCGCTCGCCGTCATGGAAGTACTGGCAGGCGGTGCCGTCAAAACGCGCCAGGCCCTCGGTCTCATTGCGGACCGCGTGGCTGTGCACCAGGTCAATGACTACGCGCAGACCCAGGCCGTGTGCGGCGTCGATCAGGGCCTTGAGCTCCTCGGGGGTGCCAAAGCGACTCGAGGCCGCGAAGTAGCTCGAGACGTGGTAGCCGAACGAGCCGTAGTAGGGATGCTCGAGGACGGCCATGAGCTGGATGGTGTTGTAGCCGGCCCGGACGACACGCGGCAGGACCTGCTCGCGGTAGGCGTCATAGGTCCCGACGCGGGGCTCCTCCAGGGCCATGCCGACGTGACTCTCGTAGATCAGCGGCGTCGCGGGCGGCGGCGGCGTCGGGTGCTGCCAGCGGTAGGGCTCCGGCGGCGACCAGACCTGGGCATTGAAGATGCCGGTATGGGGGTCCTGGACGACGCGGCGGGCGTACGCCGGTATACGGTCGCCCTGGCCGCCCGGCCAGCGCACCCGCAAGCGGTACAGCTCGCCATGGCGGAAGCACGACAGCGGGAAGCGGCCCTCCCACTGGCCATGCGCCCGACGCCCCAGGCAGAGCCGCCCGTCGTTCCAGCCGGTGCCCTCACTGAGCAGGCAGACCGCCTCGGCGTTCGGCGCCCACTCGCGGAAGACCCAGCCGTCGCCCTCGCGGTGCAGGCCGAAGTGCTCATGGCCACTGGCGATGTCGGCCAGCGGCCGGGTGCCGCCGGTCAGACGGCGCTCCTGGCGGCGGACCGCCTCGACGCGCCGCTGCAGGGCCGCCCGATACGGCTCCAGCCAGATGTCCTCCGACAGGGATGCCCGCCGGTTGGGGATGTGCCCGAAGGCCATGCCGCCTCCCTCTCGCTCGTCATGCACTGCCTGCCCGGCACGCCCACCGGGCGGCACTGCAGCCACGCCGGCAGGCCATGCCGACTACGAGCCGCGCTGAGCGTCCTCAGCCGACTCAGATGCGGCCGCGGTTAGGCCCTCAGCAAAGTCGCTGATCAGAGGCCGCTGGAGCATACGCTCGTAGATATCGATGTAGGCGCGGGCCGTGACCTCGTGGTTGAAGTGCGCGCGGGACTCGCGCATCACCCGCGCAATCTGCGCCTCGCGGACCGCCGCCGGCCGGCGATGGAAGGCCATGGCCTCGCCGATGGCCCAGCGCAGGCCGGCCGCGTCGTAGGTCTCGAAGCAGAAGCCGTTGCCCGTGCCGGCATCGGCATCCAGCGGCGTGACGGTGTCGCGCAGACCGCCGGTGCGATGCACCACCGGTAGCGTCCCGTAGATCGGACTGATCATCTGCGGCAGACCGCAGGGCTCGAAACGCGATGGCATGAGCATGTAGTCCGACCCGGCATAGGCCAGCCTCGAGAGATCTTCGTCGAAATCGCAGATCGCCACGCGGTCGTGGAAGCCGTGCCGCTCGACAATCTCGTGGAAGTGCTTCTGATAGGCGCCGTTGGCGATGATCGCAACTTGCAGGCCTTCGTTCCACCAGGTCGACACCACGTCGTAGAGTATATCGGTGAGGAGCTGGCAGCCCTTCTGAACCGGGTCGAGCCGCGACGGCCAGAAGAACACCGGGGCGTCGTCCTGCTGCCGCAGCCCGAGGCGGTCCTGCAGCGCCGCCTTGTTGCGGCGCTTCCCGGCGGCGTGGTCGTCGGGGCCGTAACGCACGGCCAGGGCCGGGTCGCCGAGCGGGTCGTAGTCGGGATCCGGGGCGTTCAGGATCCCCAGCGCGCAGCCGGCGTGGTACTTGGCGGCCATCTCACGACGGATCGGGTCGGTGACGAAGTGGTGATGGCCTTCGACCACCTCCTGCAGAAAGGACGGGCTGACCGTGTTGATGAAGTGCGCCGAGAAGATGCCGCTGGCCAGCAGGTCGACCGGGTTGCCCGCCCGCGTCTCGTGGTAGTTCGCCGGCGGGCGGTCGTAGTAGAGGTACGGCCAGAAGTCGGCGGCGTCGATGCCGCTGCTCTCGATGCGCTCCAGGGTCAGGTGCTGCGTGTGGATGTTGTGTGAACGGTGAACAGGCAGGGGATGTTCAGCCGCCGTGACATCCCGGGTATCAGGCCCGTCATCCAGTCGTTGCAGTGCACCAGGTCCGGATCGACCTTCGGCAGGATGTTGTTGATCACCTCGCGCTGAAAGGCCAGGCTGACCTGGATACCGTCCTCGATGTAGCTGCCGTAGACGCGGTCGCGGTAGTAGAAAACCCGGTCCTGGGCCAGGTGGATGCGGTTGTTCGACAGGTTCGCCAGGTAGATCCGCAGTTCGTCGCTGATCAGGCGGTCGACGTCGACATGGAACATGCGGCGGTAGTGCGGTATGGCCACATGGACGTCCGCACCAAGGCGGTACAGGGCCGACACCAGCGACGCAGAGACGTCCGCCAGGCCGCCGGCCTTGGCACGCATGCGGTGCGCCATATTGCCCATGCCCGCCGGGAGATAGGTGATCTCCGGCGTCACCACCAGAATGCGCGGCTTGCGGCGACCACTGCGCAGACCGACTCGTGTGCCCATGGCAACATCGCTCCTGCCCATAACCGGCAACCGCCCGCCAGGGCGGCGTCAACGCCACACCCCCGGGACACGCCGCTCAGACCATCCCCCAAGCCATCCTCCCGGACACGGCCGGGCGGCACGCGCCGCGACGGGCCGTCAGGACACCTCGACGACGCTGTTCAGGGTACCCAGCTCGTTGACCACGAAGTTCGGGTTGTTCGGGTCGACCGTCCACTCGCCGTTGATGACAAACTTGTACTCATAGGTCCCCGGTGCCAGCATGCAAACCGCCTTGAACAGGCCGCTGCCGCGATTCTCCGCCATCGGCTTGGCGGTGGCGTCCCAGTCGTTGAAGCACCCGGCCAGGAAGACCGTCGAGCCGGTGGCGCACTGCACCGCGAAGGTCACCCGTTTCTTGCCGGCGTTGGCGCGTTTGGTAGCCATGGTTGCTGTCCCTTTCGGTTGTGGTGGTCCTGTGGGCCACCATCGGCCCGTACTGCCTCGTGTCGCCAACGCCGCACGGCGTCGGCAGGGTCCGCGCCGCCGCGCTCCCCCCCCGGGGGGCGCGGTGGCGCCATCAATCCTCACTCAGAGCCAGGAGCACCCGCAACAGCTCGGAGACGCCCCAGGCCTGCGCTGAACAGCCGCGCTGCGCGTGCGGCGCGTCGCCATCGACGATCTCGGGAACCTGCCCGAGACTGCCCGCTTCCATCACCGGGACCATCGCCTCGAGCAACCCCCGCGCCGCCGGACGCGCCGAGGCGCCCCAGGCACACACCAGCGCCTCCGCAAACGACGGATAGAGCCAGCTCCAGGCAGTGCCATTGTGATACGCCGGCTTGCGGCGGGTATCTTCGTCGCCCTCGTAGCGCCCCCAGTAGGGCCGTTGCGGGTCGTTAAGGAGCTTCCCCTGATGACGGACCGCCAAAGGCCGCGTCACGGCCGCGTCAGCCAGACTGCGCAGCCCGCCGGGCACCAGCAACGGCCCGCACGCCTCGACCACCTGGCGGGCGCGACGCCGGTCGTCGATCAGCCCGAGCGTCACCGCCAGGAGCTGATTCGGACGGCAGGCGTCATCCACCTCGGCCCGGCGAGCGCCGATGCCCGGGGCGCCATGCAGGCAGTCACAGAGCCCACCGCCGGCCCCCCGGGCGTAGAGCTCGATGACTGCCGCTCGAACCCTCGACGCCCACTCGCCCCAGGGGGCGCCGGGAGCGCCGATCTCATCCAGCAGTCTCAACGACTTATACCATAACGCCTGAATCTCGATTGGGAAACCCTCTCGAGGGGTAGCGGCCGGGTGATTGGTGTCCATCCAGGTGAAATGCGCCGGGCTGAAGACCAGGCCGGTCTCGGGGTCGGCCCGCAGGCCATGCTCGGTGCCGCGCCAGATCGCCCTGGCCAGGTCGGCCAGGACCCGGCGCAGGCTGCGGCCGCCGCAGTCCTCGTCGAGGATGTCGTCGCGGCCGGCGGCGCGGCGGTAGTCGTCCACGGCGACCGACAGCCACAGCGGCGCGTCGGAGGTGTCGCGGTTGCCGACGTCGTCGCCGTGGATCATGTTCGGCAGGGAGCCGCCCTTCTCGAAGCGCGCGAAGAGCCTGAGGATGGCGCGGGCCTCATCGAGGCGCCCGGCGGCGATGACGCCGCGCAGGACGATCAGGGTGTCGCGGCCCCAGTCAAGGAACCACGGATAACCGGCCAGAACCGTCCAGGCGCCGTCGCGGCGCACCAGGAACTGCCGCAGAGCCCGCTGCAGGGCCTCCTCCAAGGGCAGCGCCGACGGCCACGGCGCGGCCGCGGCGGCGGCGGCGGCCAGCGGCGACGGCGTCGTGCCGGCACTCAGGGCCGCGACCTGGCCGCCGACCAGCTCGCAGGTGAAGTACCCCGGGCTGAAGAGGTCGCCGGCCGCGGCCAGGCCGCGCGACTGCTCGACCGGGTATGGCACGCGGTACTGCCACTCCGGCTCGCTCACAAACCGCCCGCCCTCCAGCCGGCAGACCAGACGATGCCCGGCCGGCGCGAAGACGAAGCCGTCCGAAAGGGCCTGCACGGCCGGCGGGAAGGCCGCCTCCGGGCCGTCCAGAGCGCGCGTCGCCTGGTGACAGCCACGGCTCTCGAGGTCCGGCCGCAGGATCAGCGTCACCGGCACCTCGTCAGCCAGGGCCTCGGGGATGGTGTCACCGGCCGCGCGGTGCACGAGCAAACGGATCCCCTGCCCGCTGGCGGCCATCTCCAGGGTGATCGTCAGCGGTATCTGGCAGCCCATGCCGACAGGTATCATGAAGTCCCAGCGGAC
>JAGVUW010000244.1 GCA_019136035.1 Verrucomicrobiota bacterium
TGGCGGCCTCGACCGCGGCGGCCACCCGAGCGGCCAGGTCGGCGTAGCCCGGTTCGTCCGGATGGACAATCAGCGCCGCCGCCCGGCCGTCAGCTACCAGGGCGGTGTCCGGGTGGCCGCGCTTCAGCGCGGTGATCACCTGGGGCGGCACGAAGAGCTCCTGTGCCTGACCGACCGCCAGAAACGACAGCACGGCGGCGGAGAGCATCTCTCTGAACGGCGGCATCGTGTCTCCTTTCGGGCTCGCCCGGCATGGCGGCGGGGACGGAGAGCCCGGGCCGGATGGCCTCCGCCATCGAGATGCGACGCGCCGCGGCGGTCTGGCGGACGCGCCTCGCCTGTGATCCGGTCAACTGAATCTCCGTCCGAACCACGCGGTCCTCCAGCCTGGACTGTTCGCGAAGCGCGGATGCTTCGCTCACAATCCACGTGCGCCGCGCTACGCCGCGGCGCACGTTTCGACGCGCATCGATCCGCGCCGCCTGCTCGAGGCTGGCCCTGAGCAAGAGGCCGCAGGTGCCTCGCGTCGAAGCCCGAAGGGTGACCTTTTCAAGAGCAGCCGTGCGGCGCGTGACTAGGTCAGGCTGGTTAACCACTGCGAAGGTAGTGTAGCTATGGGGCCGTCTTCGATCAAGGCGCGGCTCGGTGTTCGCAGGGCTGTTTGAAAGTCCGGTTCTGGCACCCCTCCAGGGTGCATGGCGTGCAATCCGCGTTTCCGGGGGTCGTGCTGCGCGCGACCCCCGGCTACGATCTGACACCCCTCCAGGGTGACCGAGTGAGCGCCGCCACGATCTTCAAACAGCCCTGCGGTGTTCGCGGTGTGCCAGGACCGGCAGTACCTTCCTCGTGGCCGCGAGTGCCACGCGTCGAAGCCCGGAGGGTGGCCTGTTCACGAGACGCCATGCGGCGCGTGAATGGGTCAGGACAATCGTCCGCACGGCGGGCGTTATGACCGCCCCGGCGGAGTGCTGCTGTGGAGGCCCGGCGATGAAGATCCTTCCCTGGGTCGTCAGCCTGCTGGCCGGTACCGCCGGCCTGGTTCTTGCGGCGCAGGAGCCATCGGCACCGCCTGTCGGCATCGATGCCGGCCGCTCCGAGCAGCGCGACGACAACGCCGACGGCGCGGCTCCCGGTAAGCCTCTTGGCCACGGCGACCACGCCGTGCGGCTCCGCGTCGGCGGCCTGGACCGGCGCTACCTGGTGCATGTGCCGCCTGGGGTCCACGGCAGGAAGCCTCTGCCTGTCGTCATCATGTTCCACGGCGGCGGCGGCACGGCTCGCGGCGCGATGCGCGAGACCGACTGGACGCTCAAGGCCGACCGGGAGGGCTTCCTTGCCGTGTTTCCCGAGGCACTGCCGCCGGACCCGGCAAAGCCGAGCCAGTTCCGACTCAACGGCCAGATCTGGAACGACGGTTCCGGCCGCTTTCACGCCGGGCGCAGGAAGACCCCCGACGTCGCCTTCGTCAACGCCATGATCGACGACCTCGCGGCGCGGTTCAACGTGGACCCTCGGCGCGTTTACGCGACCGGGTTCTCCAACGGCGCGTCGATGGCCTTCCGCGTTGGCATCGAGCTGTCGACCCGCCTTGCCGCGGTCGCGCCTGTCGCGGGAGCGCTCTGGATCGAGCAGCCACGGCTCGAGCGGCCAGTGTCACTCTTCTACATCACGGGTGACGCCGACCCGCTGAACCCGCTCGAGGGGGGTGCGCCCAGGCTTGCCATGGGCCTCGCCTCCCGGGAGATGACGTCGGTGCCGAAGCCGCCGGTAAGCGAGGTCCGCTTCACGATTGTCACGGAGCACGGCCACGTCTGGCCCGGCGGCCGGAGCCTCTTGCCGGAGTCATGGGTGGGGAAAGCGTCCGAGGCATTCCATGCCACGGATGCCATCTGGGCGTTCTTTGAGAGCCATCCGATGCCTGAGCGCCGGTAGGTGGTGGGGGGCCAGGATGGCGCCGCGCGGCCTCGGGGGTTCGCGTGGCGGCGTGTCCCGCTCGTATGGAAGATGGCGCCGTGGTGGTGCCGACGCCGCGGCGGCTCGCGGACGCGTTCGCGTCTGTAGCCACTCGCCCTCCAGCACAGGTGGCAAGCGATGTTCCGCCGTGTTCCGTCCGGCGCCTCCGCGCACCGGCGGCTGGGCTGTTGCAGAACTGGATCGACAGGGCTTGCGGCAGGGCGGTGGCGGCACGACCGTACAGACGACTGGGATTGCGGCGCGGCCGCCGCGGCAGGTCGGCCGGATCGCGCGCGGCCTGGTG
>JAGVUW010000290.1 GCA_019136035.1 Verrucomicrobiota bacterium
TATCGAGCAGTGGCTGCGCTGGAATGTCCTGGACCGCTACAACCGCCAGGCGGCGCCGAGCAAGCGCCTGCATGGCTTCAGCGTCATCCGCGAGGGCCTGCCGCGGACGCGCCTCGGCAAGCTGAAGCGCCACGAGCTGTCGGCGCTCCTGACGCCCCCGGCCGAGCGCACGGGCACGATCGAGGAGCCGGCGTCGGAGTGCTATGGCCTCCTGCGCGACTACCTCGCCGAGGCCGCCGGGCGGCGGGTCCGCCCCGAGGACCACATCGAGCTCGACCTCGGCCTCGACAGCCTGGACAAGGTGGCGCTGCAGGTCTGGCTCGGCAGCACCTTCGGGGTGAGCATGAGCGAGGCGGACCTGAGCCGCTGTCTGACCGTGGCGCAGCTCGCCGAGCATGTCGATGCGGGGAAGACCCGCCAGGGCGCGGTCGAGTCGATTCCCTGGGGCCAGATCCTGCGCGAGAAGGTCGCCCTGCGCCTGCCGGGGCGCAGCCTGACGGCGGTCGGGGTGAACCGCCTCCTCGGGCTGCTCCTGCGGGGCTACTTCCGTCTGCAGGGCGAGGGCATGGAGAAGCTCCCGGAGGGCCCCTGCATCATCGCGCCGAATCACCAGAGCGCCCTGGATGGGCTCTTTGTGACCGCGTTCATGCGCGGGCGGGCCCTGCGCAACACCTACTTTTATGCCAAGGCCGAGCACGTGCGGCGCTGGTGGGTGCGCTTCCTCGCCAATCACCACAACATCGTCGTGGTCGATATGAACCGCGATCTCAAGGCCTCGCTGCAGAAGCTGGCGATGATCCTGCGTGAGGGCCGCAAGGTGGTGATCTTCCCGGAGGGCACGCGTTCGCGTGATGGCTCGCTGGGGCAGTTCCGGAAGACCTTCGCGATCCTGGGCCGCGAGCTGCAGGTGCCGATCGTGCCGGTGGCGATCCGGGGTGCCTATGAGGCCCTCCCGGCCGGCGGACGCATCCCGCGGCCGTTCCGCCGCATCCAGGTGCGCTTCCTCGACCCGGTCTACCCCGCCGAGGAAAGCTACAGCACCCTGACGGACAAGGTCTTCCAGGCCGTGGCGTCGAACCTGCGCTGAGCCCGTCCGGGGGAGGCACGACGCCGGCCGGGGAGGTGCCGACCGCGCGCGCCGGCCGCGGCCCCTCCGGCTGCGATGGAAAGGATACCTGCTGTGGACCTGCTCGAGACGATGCTGACCGTGGCGCGCGAGGCCGGCGACGAGGCGCGCCGGCGCTGCGGCTGCCTGCGCCCGGATGAGGTCTTCCACAAGAGCAGCGTCGACATGGTCACCCGCGTCGACCGCGATCTCGAGGAGCGCCTGCGACAGGGCCTCGGGAAGGCCTGCCCCGAGGTCGCCTTCTACGGCGAGGAGGGCTCCTACGCTGCCCTCGACCAGGCCGAGCGGGTCTTCATCGTCGACCCCCTCGACGGCACCACCAGCTACATCCATGGGCATCCGTTCTACAGCATCTCGCTGGCCTACCGCGAGGCCGGCGTGACCCGTTTGGGCGTGGTGCACCTCCCGGCCTTCGGGGAGACGTACTGGGCCCGCCTCGGCGGCGGCGCCTTCCATGATGGCCGGCGCCTCCAGGTCTCCGACACCACCGACCTGATCGAGTCCCTCGCCGCGACCGGCTTCGCCGGCGTGCGGGCGCGTCTGCAGCCCGACGGCCTGGCGCTCTTCAACGACCTCATCTACCGCCTGCGCGGCATCCGGCGCTGCGGCTCGGCGGCTATCGACCTGTGCTACGTCGCCGAGGGCCGCTACGACCTCTACTGGGAGCTCTACCTCCAGCCCTGGGACAGCGCCGCCGGCGAGCTGATGGTACGCGAGGCCGGCGGCCGGGTGAGCGACCTTCGCGGCGGCGCCGACCACGAGGCGCAGCGCCACCTGGTGGCGAGCAACGGCCGCGTCCACGACGCCTTCCTGGCCGTGGCGGCGGGCTATCCCCTGCCCGCAGTCTGACCAGACCTCACCGCGGGGAGTGACCTGAACGCTGCCGGTAAGCAGGGTCACCGCGCCGCCGGGGAACCGTGGCCACGGACGGCGCCGTGGACCTACTCGCCAGACGCCGGCGCTGCGGGGGCGCGCCCGAGGACCTCGTCGAGGCTGCCGCTGCGGAAGCCCTGCAGGTCGAGGGTGACGTACTGGAAGCCGCTGTCCTTGACGGCAGCGACGATCTCGGCGGCGTGCGCCATGACGACGCTGAAGGCCGCCGGGGCGACCTCGAGGCGGGCCACGGCGCCATGGCAGCGCAGGCGCATCGGCTCGGGGAGCCACTGCCGCAGGAGCGCCTCGGCGCGGCCCACGGCGGCGAGGCGCTCGCGCGTGATCGACTCGCCGTAGGGGAAACGCGTCGCCAGGCAGGCGTACGTCGGCTTGTCCCAGGTGGGCAGGTCCAGCAGCCGGCTGGCGACACGGATCGCGGCCTTGCTGAAGCCGAGCTCGGCGAGGGGGCTCGCCACGCCCAGCTCCTGGGCCGCCTGACGGCCGGGGCGGTAGACGTGCAGGTCGTCGGCGTTGGTGCCGTCGCAGACCACGGCGAGGCCCTCCTCGCGGGCCAGGTCGCACAGGCGGCCGAACAGCGCCTTCTTGCAGAGGTAACAGCGCTCGGGCGGATTCTCACGGAAGGCCGGCTGGTCGACGTCGTCGACCTCGAGGCAGCGGTAACGCGCGCCAATGGCCTCGGCCAGCCGGCGGGCGTCGTCACGCTCGTGCGCCGGGTACATCGGCGACAGGAGGGTCAGCGCCAGGACGCGCTCGCCGAGTTCCTCCACGGCGACCTTCAGCAGGAAGGTCGAATCGACGCCGCCTGAGAAGGCAATCATGGCCGAGCCGCGGTCGCGGAACCACTGCCGCAGCGCCGCCAGGCGCGCCTCGACATCGCGGGTATCCGGGGTGGTCATGGGGGTCGTCCTCGGGGTTGCGGTGGCTGTAGGGCGGCCCCGCCGGCGGCGCCGTCGGCCGCGGCGGATGGACACCGCAGACTATAGCGCCGGAACGGCGCCTGGGGGAGGCAGCCGAGCCGACGCTCGGCGGTCCCGGGGGGAGTCGCGGCCCGCCGGATGGGAGGTGGCATGTGCATCCTTGCGCATGGTCTGGCCTGGCGGTCCCAGGGAAGCGCCACTCGGCTCGTGGCGCCACCTTCCCGCACCAGGAACGGGGGTAGGTCGCGCGAGCCGAGCGCGGCCACGCCCGCGCTCAGCCGGTCACCCTGAAGGGGTGCCAGATCGTAGCCGGGGGTCGCGCGTGAGCACGACCCCCGGAACCGTGAATCCACGAACCACGCACCCTGAAGGGGTGCCAGAACCAGACGTTGGGGCAGACCCCCGGCGGCGGATTACAGTATCCTCTCATGCTGGGCCAGGCGTGGCCTGGGCCCTCCCTGCGGTCGAAGAGGTGTCCGGGACCCGTCCCTGGCAAGGGGATCTGGCCCCGGTGTGAGCGGGCGGGCCGGGCGGACCACGGCGGGTGCCGCAGGCATGGCCGCGGTGGTGTCCGTCGTCCGCCGGCGCCCGGCACAAGGAGGCACGCGATGATTGCCGTACTGGCTACGGTTCTGACGATGGGGCAGGTCGCCCCGGAGCCGCCGCGATACCCCGACAGGACCACCCTGATGGTCGTCGCTGACGAGCAGGGCCGCATGGCGGCCGTGCGCACGCCGGCCGACTGGCAGCGCCGGCGGGCCCAGATCCTCCTCGCCATGCAGCAGGTAATGGGGCCCCTGCCCGACGAGAGCCGCCGCGTGCCGCTCGATGTCCAGACCGTCGACGAGGTCCGCGAGCCACGTGCCATCCGCCGGCACATCACCTTCGCGGTGGAAGCCGCCGACCGGTTGCCGGCGTACCTCTTCCTCCCGGTCGGCGTGCCGGGCCGGCTGCCGGCGGTGCTCTGCCTGCATCAGACGACGTCGATCGGCAAGAGCGAGCCCGCCGGCCTGGGCGGCCTCGAGAACCTCCACTACGCCCGCGAACTCGCCGAGAGGGGCTTTGTGACCCTCGCGGTCGATTACCCCAACTTCGGCGAGTACCGCTGCGATCCCTACGCCATGGGCTACGACAGCGCCACCATGAAGGGCATCTGGAACCACCACCGCGCCCTCGATCTGCTGCAGGCGCTCCCCGAGGTCGACGGCGAACGCCTGGGCTGCATCGGCCACTCGCTGGGCGGCCACAACACCCTCTTCCTGAGCGCCTTTGACGAGCGCGTGAAGGTGGCGGTCACGAGCTGCGGCTTCAACGCGTTTGCGAAGTACAAGGGTGGCGATCTGTCCGGCTGGTCCCACCAGGGCTACATGCCGCGCATCGCCAGCCAGTATGGCTCCAGCGCCGCCCGGATGCCCTTCGATTTCACCGAGGTCCTCGGCGCCATCGCGCCCCGTGCGGTATTTATCAACGCGCCGGTCGGCGACAGCAACTTCGAGGTGTCGGGCGTGCAGGACTGCATCCGGGCGGCGACGCCCGTGTATGAGCTCCTCGAGGCGAAGGACAGGATCGCGGCGGTCCACCCCGAGTGCGGCCATGACTTCCCGCCCGAGACACGCCAGCAGGCCTACGCCTTCATCGAACGCATCCTCAGGTGAGGGCGCCCGGGCGGGCAACCGGACCCCATGCCCAGGCGCGGGCACCGCGCCATAGGGGAGGCCACCCATGCGAGGATCCGAGGAAGAGACCGCCGAGCGCACCGCTGCGCCACCGGCGGCCGCGGCGGAGGCATCACGGGCGGCCTTCGAGGCGGCCTGCGTGCGCGCCCTGCCCTGGCAGTGGGCCGGCACCGGCCTGAATACCTTCTTCGCCCTGTGGACCTTCTCCGGGTCGGTGTTCCTGCTGTTCCTCAGCGAGCTGGGCCTGCCGAAGGTGCAGATCGGCGTCGTGCTGGCGCTGTTCCCATTCTGCGGGCTTCTGGCGCTGGGCTTCGCGCCGGTGGCGGCGCGCCTCGGCCGCAAGCGCGTCTTCCTGGGCTGCTACGGGGCACGCAAGGTCGCCATGGCGGGCCTCCTGCTCCTGCCGCTGGTCACGGAACGCCTTGGCCGCGGCGCCGGGGTGGCCTGGCTGATGACCGTCATCGCGCTGTTCGCGATCCTGCGCGCCCTGGCCGAGACGGCCTACTACCCGTGGGCGCAGGAGGCCATCCCGAACCGCGTGCGCGGGGCCTTCGGGGCCGTGAACACCGCCGTCAGCACGGCGGCCGCCTGCGTGGCGCTGGTGCTGGCCGGGCGGGTCATCAGCGCGGGCTCGGGCCTGGGGCGTTTCCTCTGGCTGATCGGGGTGGGCTGTGTGCTGGGCGTGGTCAGCGTCGCGGTAATGGCGCCGGTGCCCGGCGGCAGGCCGAACCCCGCCGCCCCGGACGCCCGGGCCTACCTGGCCGCCATGCGGGCGGCGCTGCGCGATCGGAATTTCACGCGCTATCTGGAGGGGATGGGCTGCGTGACGGTCGGCACGCTCCTCTTCACGGCCTTCCTGCCGCTGTACGTGCGCGACCGCCTGGGCGTGGCTGCCGACGTCGTGGTCACGCTCGAGACGGCCGTCATGCTGGGCAGTGCGCTCGGCGGGCTGGCCTGCGGCTGGGCCGCCGACCGCCTGGGCAGCCGGCCAGTGCTGGTGCCGGCGCTGTTCCTGACCCTCCTCGTCCCGCTGGGGTGGATGCTCCTGCCGCGGCAGACGCCGCACGCCGTCGTCTGGTGTGTCATGCTCTACGCCGGCTATGGCATCGTCGGCAGCGCCGCCGGCATCGCCGCCGGACGGCTCCTCTTCAACGGGGTCATCCCGCCGGAACAAAACACCGCCTACACCGCGATCTACTACGCCTGGATGGGCCTGACCGGCGGCGCCGCGCCCCTCCTGGCAGGCGCCCTGCTCGAGGCCTGCGGCGACCGCGCGGCGACGCTCGGCAGCGTCGCGGTGGATGGCCATGCGGCCCTCTTCGCCCTCGCCGCGGTCATGCTGGCACTCGGCTGGTGGCGGTACGGCCGGGTCAGACCGGACGACGTCCACACGACCCGGTCCGTCCTCTGGCGGGCCGTCGGACGCCGCGCCGAGCGCCGCCCGGGGCCATGAGCGCCACCGAACGGCGGCCGGAGGGGAGCCGAGCCGACGCTCGGCGGTCCCAGCCGTCGCCCTGTGTCCCCGGTGTCCCCGGTGTCCCCTGGTGTCCCTTGTGTCCCTGGCGTCCCCGGTCGTCCCCCGGCGTCCCTTGTGTCCCCCGGCGTCCCTTGTGTCCCCTGGTGTCCCTTGTGTCCCTTGCGTCCCTTGTGTCCCCTGGTGTCCCCATCCCGGCCGGCTGGCGCAGCCGAGGCCGTGGCCGGGCCGAAATCGCGGGTATAGTGGGGGCGGTGATGCCGCGACTGGTTGCCCGCGGGTGCGAACAGCGAGGAGACGACCATGCTGATTGACGTTCATGGCCACATCGGCCGGGTCCTGCCGGACCGCCGCGAGTTTGTCGATGTCACGAACCTGATCGCCAAGATGGACGCCTGGGGGATCGACGTGACCTGCGTCCTCGCCCTGAGCGAGCACCCCGAGGGGGCCTACCTCGAGTGCGACACCGAGGACATCATCGCCGCCTGCGCCAGGTACCCCACCCGCCTCGTGCCCTTCTGCCTCATCGATCCGCGCTACGGCAACCGCGCCGACATGGACTTCACCCACCTCCTGGAGGAGTACACCGCCCGCGGCTGCAAGGGCCTCGGGGAACTCCTGCCGAAGATGGACTTCGATGACCCGCGCTGCCTGAACCTCTATCGGCAGGCGGCGCGGTTTGGCCTGCCGGTGCTGTTCGACATGCAGGACCGCCCCGAGGGCTATGGCCTGCGCGATGACTACGGCCTGCCCCGCCTCGAGCGCGCCCTGCGCGAGTGTCCGGAGACCGTCTTTATCGGCCACGGCCCGACCTTCTGGGCCGAGATCTCGGCGGAGGTGCCGGCCGGTCGGCGCTCGAGCTACCCGACCGGGCCGGTCGTGCGCGGCGGGGCGGTGCCACGCCTGATGCGCCAGTACGCCAACCTCTGGGCCGACACCTCGGCCGGCAGCGGCAACAACGCCCTGACCCGCGATCCGGCCTTCGGCCTGGAGTTCCTCGACGAGTTCCAGGACAAGCTCATGTTCGGCACCGACTCGTGCAAGCGCAGCGATGTCGACGGCGTCTACCCGAACGTAGCCACCCTCCGCGACCTGAAGGCGAACCGCAAGCTGAGCGACGAGGCCCTGGAGAAGATCTCCTGGCGCAACGCCACACGCCTGCTCCGCCTGCGCGCAGCGCCGTGCGGGGCGCCGGCGTGACGCACGGCGGCGACAGCGGCGGGCGTACGCGCGCCCTGGGTGTCAATGGGGCCTCCTGACGGAGGGCATGGTGATCATGATCAGCGCCTACAGCCTGTCCCTGCCGCCCTGCATCGCCTTCGGTGCCGGCTGCCGTCACCGCGTCGGCGAGATCCTGCGTCAGCAGGCCGGCAGCGCCGCGCCGCGCGTCTTCGCGGTGTGTTCCGGGAGCCTGCGTCGGCAGGGCTGCCTCGACGAGATAGCGGCGCGCGCCGGCCTGTCGTTCTGCGGAGTCTTCGACGCGGTCCCGCACGACCCGCCGCTGGAGTGCGTCGACGCGATCATGGAGCAGCTCGCCCTGACCTCGGCCGACGCCGTCGTGGCCCTCGGCGGCGGCAGCGTCATCGACGCGGCCAAGACCGCGGCGGTCCTGGCGCGGGTGGCGGACCGCGTGCGGCCCTGCTTCGAGGGCCACGCCGCCATCGTGCGACCCGGCCTGCCGATGGTGGCCCTGCCCAGCACCGCCGGCACCGGCGCCGAGGTCACTCCCAATGCCGTGCTCAGCGACCACCTCAAGGGGGTCAAGCGCTCGATCCGCAGCCCGTTCATGGTCCCGGTGGCGGCGCTGGTCGATCCGGAGCTGACCCTGTCGCTGCCGCCGGAGGTGACCGCGCACAGCGGCCTGGACGCCTTGACGCAGGCCGTCGAGTCGGTGATCTCGCGGCAGGCAACGTCGTTCA
Organism: Verrucomicrobiota bacterium; assembly: GCA_019136035.1. Classification (GTDB taxonomy): domain Bacteria; phylum Verrucomicrobiota; class Lentisphaeria; order Oligosphaerales; family JAFGRS01; genus JAGVUW01. The sequence continues at coordinate 8,007 of JAGVUW010000290.1, forward strand.
GCCGTCCCCTGGCGACCGCGGCGGCGGCGGCGCTGTGGGGTCATCTGGAGCGCGCCTTCCTCGACGGCGCCGACCTCGAGGCCCGCACCCGGGTCGCCGAGGGCAGCCTCCTCGGCGCGCTGGCCTTCGCGCAGAGCGGCCTGGGCGCGGTGCACGGCCTGGCACACCCGATCGGCCATGCCCTCAGCCTGCCGCATGGCCTCACCTGCGCCATCCTGCTGCCGCACGTCCTGCGCCTGAATCTGCCGGCCTGTCGCGAGACCCTCGACGCCCTGGCGACCGCCATGGGCCGCCGCGACGCCGAGGACCTCATCGACGGCATCGACGACCTCTGCCGGCGCCTCGGCGTACCGGAGGGCTTCGCGCCCTACCGCCTGGCCGAGGCCGACCTCGAGACCATCATCGCCAACAGCCGCAGCGGCAGCATGAAGGCCAACCCCCGCGACCTCGACGACGACACCCTGCGCGACCTCCTGCAGCGGCTCTCCTAGCCTGGATTACTCGCGAAGCGCGGATGCTTCGCTCACAATCCACGTGCGCCGCGCTACGCCGCGGCGCACGTTTCGACGCGCATCGCTCCGCGCTGCTTGCTCAAGGCTAGCCCTGAGCAAGAGGCCGCAAGTGCCTCGCGTCGAAGCCCGAAGGGTGACCTGTTCAAGAGCCGCCGGGCGGCGTGGCGGCCGGTCCCGGCAACGCCACGCGGCAGTCGTGCTGGCCCGAAGTCGCCCGCGACGGCGAGGCCCTCAGGACCGCACCGACGACACCAGGCGGTGCACTGCGGCGACGACCCGGTCCTCGACGTCGCCGGCCCAGCGCAGCGCCGGTCGGCCGTACTCGTCCAGGTGCGGGCCGCCCTCGTAGCCGCCCTCGTCCCAGACCCGGCGCGACGGGATGTAGGCCACCAGGTCGTTGGCATAGCCGCAGACCCAGGTCCCCGGGCCGAATTCCCGGGAAAAACGCAGGGCGTAGTCGACCACGGCCTCGCCGCCGAGGCCGATCAGGAGCAGGTCGCGCCCGCCCAGGCTCCAGGCCTGGACCGGGTACGGGTAGCTCGCGGCGAACACCGCACCGCGGTCCAGCTCGTCCAGGAGCCGCCGGGCCCAGCGTGCCTGGATCGCGCTCGCGCTGCTGCTGAAGCCGACGAGGTCGTCACGCGTCATCACCCGCTCGTAGGCCAGCTCGACGAACTCAAAGGCCGTCCGCAGGCCGCCGCCGACCTCGCGACAGGCCCCGGCCAGGCCGGCCTCGACGCCGGCAGCGAGCTGGCGCCCGTACGCCTCACAGAACTCGACCTTGAGGCGGGGGATGGGATTCTGGTCGGCGCCGCAGGTATTGATGAACATCGCCGTCACGCCGGGGTGGGCCGCCTCCAAGGCAAGCTGCGCGAAGCCCGGGTAGTCGCCGCACCACTGCGTCCAGGCGAGCGTCGTCGGGTGGCAGGCATAGCCGAAGAGGATGCCGTCGAGGCGGTTCTCGCCGCGGTAGATAGCCAGAACCGGCACGCGGTGGTCGACCGGGCCGCGTAAGGGCAGGCCCGCCGCCAGCAACGACGGGACCTCGGCCTCGCGGTTGTTGCGGCGGTTCACCGCGAAGGTGGCGCGCCCCTCGCCCTGGACGAGCCGTGCCGGCGCGAGGTCCGCCAGGGCCAGCGCGATGCTCTCCAGGAACTGCTCCAGGGCCGCATCGGTGTACTCGGCAACCAGGCGGCGCTGCGCCGTATCGGACGGGTAGTAGTCGACCAGGTCGCCGCGCAGACAGGGCCCGCAGTGGTTATGCGAGAAGGTGGCCATAACCTGCGAGCGCTCCAGACCGAAGCGCTCCTCGGCGAGCCGGCAGAGGTCGTCGTAGAGGCCCTTCGGAATGCCCATGTGGTCGGTCGTCAGGAGCACGGCCCGCCGGCCATCGGCGTCCTCGAGGGCGAGGGTCTTGACCCAGAGGTCATGGAGAGTGCGTTCAGGGACACGCCGCGTGCCGTACCCCGCCAGCCAGACGGCCGTCTCGGGGGTCATCACCACTCGTGACAGACCGACCTTCCATGTAGCCGCCATCGCTCCATCTCCTGTTGTGCCGCCCCGTGCCGCTCGATGGCGGCAACTCACCTCACCGCGCTGCCGAAGGACGGCCTGGCCACGCGCCGCACAGCGGCTCGTGGATAGGGTCACCCTTCGGGCTTCGGCGCGAGGCACTTGCGGCCTCCTGCTCAGGGCTGGCCTTGAGCAAGCGGCGCGAATCGACGCGCGCCGAAACTTGCGCCACAGTGCGGTGCGGCGCAAGTGGATTGTGAGCGAAGCATCCACGCTTCGCGAATAACCCAGGCTAGAAGCGCGGTGTGTAGCCGTGGCAGTAAGGCTCGCGGCCGTGGCGTTCGTAGTAGTCCTGGTGGTAGTCCTCGGCCGGCCAGAAGCGCCCGGCCGGCTCGACCGCGGTCACGACCTCCAGGCCCTTGCCCCGCAGGATCGCGATGAGCCGCTCGGCGGTGGCCTTCTGATCATCGTCGAGCACGAAGATGGCCGAGCGGTACTGCGTGCCGACGTCGGGCCCCTGGCGGTTGAGCTGGGTCGGGTCGTGGGTCTCGAAGAAGAGCCGGCAGAGCGCCTCGTACGTCGTCCGGGACGGGTCGTAGAGGACCTCGACCGCCTCGGCATGGCCGGTCCGGCCGGTGCAGACCTCGCGGTAGTCCGGCTCGTCCTGGTGGCCGCCGATGTAGCCGACCGTGGTCTTCACCACGCCGGGGGCGCGCTGGAAGACATACTCGCTGCCCCAGAAGCACCCCGAGGCGAAGAGGGCGCGCTGCGTCGCCGGCGCCGTGGGCGAGGCTGCGACGAAGTCCAGGGAGAGGCTGTTGACGCAGTGCCGGGTGTCCTTCGGGGTGAAGCGTTCGCCCTCGAAGACATGGCCGAGGTGGCCGCCGCAGGCGGCGCAGACGATCTCGGTGCGGCGGCCGTCCGCATCCGGCTGGCGGCGTACCGCGCCGGGGAGGGTATCATCGAAGCTCGGCCAGCCACAGCCGGAGTCGAACTTGCTGTCCGAAGCGAAGAGCGGGGTGCCGCAGCGGCGGCAGGTGTAGGTGCCGTCGGCGCGGTGCTTCCAGAAACGTCCTGAGAAGGGCCTCTCGGTGCCCTTGCCCACGATCACCCGTTCTTCCTCAGGGGTCAGGGGTCGCGGTGTCATCGGGGGTACCTCCACAGTCTGGCGCCGTGCCGGCGCCGCGGGAGCGGTGCGGGCCTGTTCCGCGGCCACGGCGATCAGGGCGCCGAGGGCCAGGGCCAGGCAGACGATGCCGTTGCGGGTCATGGTCGGAGTCTCGCCGTAGGGTCATGGGCGCGGCAACCACCATGGCCGCCGCGCCAGGCGTGAGACTCGGCACGGGCCCGGCGGGTTCCGCGCGCGCCGGCGGCGCGCAAGGCCGATCGACGATCCGGTCAGCGCTCGCAGGGTCACCCTGACGGGGGTGCCAGATCGACGATCCTGTCAGCCTTCACGGGTCACCCTGGAGGGGTGCCAGATCGACGATCCGGTCAGCCTTCACGGGTCACCCTGGAGGGGTGCCAGATCGACAATCCTGTCAGCCTTCACGGGTCACCCTGGAGGGGTGCCAGATCGTAGCCGGGGGTCGCGCGAGAGCACGACCCCCGGAAACGGGAACCCACAAACCAAGCACCCTGGAGGGGTGCCAGAACCGGACGTTCAGGCAGCCTTGGTCGGCACGGCGGGTTAGACGTCGTAGGCGCGCGGTCGGCCGAGGACTTCCGTGAGGACGACGGCACGGCGCAGGTTCTGCCGGCCGCGCACGGCGACGGCGTAGGGCCGGCGTTGCCGCGCCTGGCTCTGCGCCGGCAGCCGCGGCGCCGCCGGCAGGCTCCCGGCGAGGCTCTCGCGCACGACCTCG
>JAGVUW010000633.1 GCA_019136035.1 Verrucomicrobiota bacterium
CGCCCCGGCATGGGGCGCCTGGTAGAAGCCGCCGCGCAGCTCGTCGCCGCGCTCCAGCACGGTCATGTCGGGGTCGATCTCGATGCTCGTGCCGGGCAGGTAGAACACCGTCGTGCTGACCTTGTTGGTGCTGTTCTCGGAGTTTGGCGCCTGCTCAAGCGCCGCCTGGATATAGCCCGCAGCCATCAGTCCTCACCGCCCTTCGCCCGGGCGCCCTTGGACTGGCCCGGTTCCTGTCGCCCCGCCGCGGCCGGCTTCGGCTCGGGCAGGTCGACGATCTCGAGGCCGTCCGGCAGGCGCGCCGCGGCCTCCTCCTCACTCAGTCCCAGCTCGGACAGCGGCAGACTGACGCCGGAGCGGTAGAGCCCTGGGAAGTCCGGGAACTCGCGCGGCTCCGTCGGCGGGCCGCTGCTTCTCACGTCTCACGGCCTTCATCGGGGCGCTCCTTTCATGGGGTCTCGAACGAGTCGACATTGAACAGGCAGACGGCGTCGCGCCAGACGCCGCTCGGGATGGTGCGCTCCAGGTAGCCCGAACCCAGGAAGGTGGCGCCGAGGTCGGGATCGGGCAGCAGCACGTCGCAGACGGCGCGCTGGTAACGCCAGGTCAGCTTGACCCGCTCCTCCAGGGTGGGCGCCTGGAAGAGCACGCTCACCACGACGGCGTTGTCGAGCGCATACTCGCCGCCGAGCGCCGGGTTGCCGGAGTCGGGCTTGGGCGTCGTGTCCTCACCGCGCACGATCACGCTCGGGTCGGCCAGCTGCAGGGTCTCACTCTCGAGCTCGCCCGGGTCGATGCCGAGCAGGTAGGCGGACTCGTGCGGCGCCCTGATCCTGATCGTGTCGGGCAGGCCGGCGTTGATCGCCGCGGCCGCGCCGGCGAGGCCGTCCTGGAGTGCCTCGATCACGGCGCTGACGACCGGCTCCATGCCCTGCCAGCTCACGGCACGCCTGCCAGCACGGAGTGGGTCGCGACGCCGCCGCCGAGCCGGATCGCCTCGGGCAGGCTCTCGTTGCCGACACCTGCCTTGCGCGCCTCGGCGATGACCCACTGCTTGGTCAGCTCGAGGTACTCGTGCAGCTGGCGGCGCGAGATGCGCACCACCGGCCGCCGTTCGGCGAAGTGGCGCCCGTAGGGCAGCGCCCGCGAGGCGGCCGACATGCCGAAGCTGCCCTCGTGGCGGCCGACCTCGGCCGAATAGCCGCCGCCGCCGGTCATCGAGCTGCGCAGCTGGCCGGAGTAGACGCCGATCTTGGTGCCGTGCCCGCTGCGCTGCTTGCGGCGCGCGTAGTCGGGGTCGACCGCGGCCCAGCGCCCGCCGGTGGCGGCGCCCTCGGTCTCGAACTGCTCGGCCATGTGCCGCTGAAAGAGCGGGCTGAAGGTGCGCAGCAGGCCGCGCCAGTCGTCGATCGACTGCGCGAAGCGCCCGATCTCGTAGCCGAACTTCTCCAGCGGCGGGTCGGTGCGGAACTCGAAGCGGACGCCGCGTTCGCCGGGCGAGATGGTCGGCATCAGTCGGCCCCCGCGAGCGGATGACGCCAGACCTTGAAGCCGTGCGAGACGTTCGGCGTGCCGCTGTCCAGGTGGTCGAGCAGCCCCTCGTCGATGGCCGCCAGCATGCGTTCGTACTGCGCCTGCAGCTCACTGGCCGCGCCGCCCTCGCCGCCGATGCCCTCCTTCTGCGGGAAGGCGGCGCGCAGCACCGCGGCGGCGGTGCCGATGGCGGCGATGGGCAGCAGCAGGGCGATCGCGTCGGGGTCCTCGACCGGGACCGTGATGCCGGCCTGGCGCCGCCGCAGCCGGCCGTCGATCTCGGCCTCGACCTGGGCGAGCAGGGCGGCCGCCTGCGAGCGCGTCGGTTGCGTCGCCGGCAGGCCGCCCGGCCCGCCCTCGTCCCGCAGCGCACTGACCGCGGGGATCCGCGGCAGCACGTCGTTTGTCAGGTCGGCGTAGCTCATTGGACGATGGCGCTGACCCCGTACTTGGCCTTCTGCCCGTGCGCGCCGGCGTCGACCAGCGTGTGCCGCACCCGCAGCGCGCTGCCGAACAGCGCCGGGCGCACGTCACCGG
>JAGVUW010000026.1 GCA_019136035.1 Verrucomicrobiota bacterium
GGAGGGGCAGCCCGTCGCTCCGGCACCGGCCGCGGCGACGCCAAGCGCGCCGGCGCCGGCCGAGGCACTCACCGCGGCGGCACCGGCGCTGGCGCCGACCGAGGCACCGCCACCGCCGCCGGGCGCCGCGCCGCGCCGTTCGGCGACAGTGTTCCTCTCGCGCAAGGAGGTCCTCGACCAAGCCGAGCGGGCTCAGCGCGAGCGCATGGAACGCCTGGCGCAGCCGCAGGGCATCCAGCGCCAGGCCGCGCCGACGCCGGCGCCGGCGCCCTTGGAGACAGCCCCCGAGGCCGCCCCGGCGAGCCACGGCGTGATCGATATCCGCACCAGCCCGGTGCTGGAGCCGCTGCCGGCGCGCGGTCTGCGTCGCACCGACCTGCCCGACTGGCTGCCGTCACTGGATTTCGAGAAACGCGAGAAGATCATCGAGTTCGAGGAGGGCGCGGCGCCGTCCCTGCGCCGCATCAAGCTCAGCACCCTGGTGCCGGTGGCGCTCGTGCCCGTGGCCGCCATGCTCGGTGCGGTCATCCACCCGGCCGCCGCCGCTGCACTGTGTTTCGTGCCCGCCCTCTTCTGTTGGGGCCTCGCCGCCATCCGGATGCTCCCCGTCCTTGGCCGCAAAGTCATCATCCTGACCAACTTCCGCGTTATCATGGCGGATAGCTCTGAAGTCGTCGACATCGACCTGGTCTAGCCCGGCGCCGCCGTACGCTGCTTCCCGGGCTGATCCCTACGAGCCGAGGTGCCTTCATGAGTAGCGTTACCCGGCATGTGACGGCGTTCGGCCTGCTGGCGGGTGCGCTGCTGGCCCCCACACCGGCAGAGGGGGCGGAGGCCTTCGCGGATCACGGCGTGGCGGCGCCGGTGTCTCGTTCGCGCGGCGCGGCGGCTACGGTGGACGGGCAGGGGGATCGCGTCGTCGTCATCTGGCTGGCTGACCACCGTGGCTGCACCTCGCTGCTGGTCGTGGACGCCACCACCGGCGCCTCCGAACAGATCGCCGTGCCGGTGGAACGGGCAGACTCGCCTTTCTCCGTGCTCCTGTCCTCGGACAACAAGTGGTACTCGCTCTTCGGCAGCCGCCTCTTCCAGTTCGATCCCGCGACGCGGACGTTTACATTCAGTGGCGACACGCCTGAAGGGATGGCCATGGGCACCTTCGAGGACTCCTCCGGCGTGATCTGGTTCGGCCTGTACCCATCGGCCCACCTGGTCAGTTTTGACCCCAGGACCCGAGCGGTGGTGAACCATGGCCCGCTCAACCAGGAGAACTGGCCGCAGTACCCCAGCTACGTTGCTCGCGACAGCCAAGGCTGGGTCTATATGGGCATCGGGACCGGCCGGGCGCAGATCGTCGCCTTCAACCCCCAGACGACGGAGACGCGCCGTCTCATCCCCGAGGACAAGCGACCGCAGGGCGCCACCGGGCTGGTCTTTCTGGCCACCGATGGGCAGGTCTATGCCACTGCCAAGGACTGGGGCTACCACACCGCCCTGGGGGGCGTTCTGAGCCCCTGCGAAGAGCCGAAGGTCCCGCGCGTGCCCATGAAGACTGGCTCCCAGGAGTCGGTCTTTGCCGCCTTCCCCGACGGCAGCCGGATCGTCAAACTCGAGGTGCCCGAGCGCCGGATGCTGGTCCGCGACGCCGGGGGAGCCGAGCGGATGGTGGCGTTCGCCTACGAATCCGATGGCTCGCATGTGCTCTCCGTCCAGGCGGGACCCGATGGCGCCGTCTATGGGTCCACGGGACATCCCCTGCGCGTCTATCGCTATGACCCCGGGAAGGGCGAACTCACCAACCATGGCCTGCGCGACGAGAACGGCCACCTTAATGCCATGGCCGTGCAGCGCGGCAGGCTCTACGGGGCGATGTACGGGCATGGCGTCCTTTACGAGATCGACGTCAACCGGCCCTGGGCCGACCGTGATCCGGACAACCCCAACCCGAAGGAAGTGGTCCGGTCCCACCCCAACATCAACCGCCCGCATGTGCTGCTGGCCCACCCCGATGGACGCCATGTCATCATGGGCGGCACGCCCGGCTACGGCCTCACCGGCGGGGGGCTGCATATCGTCGACCTGCAGGAGGGCAACGGGACGGTTCTGCCGCACACCGAGGTCGTCCCCAACCAGGGCCCGAACTGCCTGATTGCGCTCCCGGATGGCAACCTTCTGGGCGGCACCACGACCATGCCCGGCACGGGAGGGGAACAACTGGCCAGCGAGGCGGAGATCTTCCTGCTTGACTGGGCGCAGCGCAAGGTGGTCTGGCACGAGGCCGTCCTGCCGGGCCGCAGCCGCTTCATGGACCTCATCCTGGCCCCGGATGGGCTGGTCTATGGGCTGGCGGTCGACTCCACGCTCTTCGTCTTCGACCCCGCCACCCGGAAGGTCGTGCACCAGGAGCCGCTGCAGGAACGCTATGGCGCGGTGGCGGGCTCCCAGGCCCCCCGGGTCATGGCGCTGGGTCCCGATGGCAGGATCTACGTGGTCTTCGTGAACGCCATCGTGCGCCTGACTCCCGGCACCTACGCTCACGAGAAGGTCGGCGACCTGCCGGTCTCCGCCAGCGCCGGAGTGGCCTTGGTCAAAGGGCGCCTCTACTTCACCACCGGCTCCAGGCTGTGCAGCTACGCCCTGCCCGGTCTGGGCGAGTAGCGCTGGAAGATCGCGCGGCGGCGCCGGTCTCGCGGGGGCTATTCTGCCGCCGGCGCTGTGTTGTGCATGGAGGCGCACGATGGCACCCGTGGACCAGGCGATGGTGGTGGCGACGTTGGCGGTTCCGCCCATGCTGGCCTTTGCGATGAAGAAGACATGGCTGGGATACCTGTCTGGCGTCGCGTGGGTCTGGGGCATGATGGTGGCGGGAGGAGCCTACCACCTGGCCACCGATCCCCAGTACGACAGCATCGCCCCGGGCTTGAGCGTCGTGTTCGGATGGTTCTTCGGCGCGGTCTACGGCGCTCCCTGGTTCGGCCTCGCTCTGGCGGTCCGCGCATGGCAGCGCCGGCGCCCGCCGGAACAGCGCCAGGGTGGCGCGTGACAGGTCCCGGTGCCACGGTGCGGCCCCGGCCCGGCGGGCCGACTCAGCGCGCTATGCTTCTCACCCGCATCCGTCATCGCCCTTGGCCTCTGCGGCCTCCCGAGTGGTCAGGTAGTCGAGGAGCAGGGCCTCGAGCCGCGCTCGGCGCCAGGTTCTTGCGCACGCGACGAGCACCGCGACTGCTCCGCACGTGATGACGGAGACTGCGGCCGCGAGGATGACCATCGCCACGGCCTCGGCGTTTCTCTCGATCGCGCCGGAGGCGGCCAGTGAACGGAAGGCCCGCCACGAGTGCCACGCCACGGCGGCCAGGAGCACAAGGGCTCCACCCAATGCGACCCGGCAGAACGTCTTCCCTTGTGCAAGGTCTGAGCGGATGGCATCCTCGAGACGTTCCCGCGCTGATTGAGGATGCTGGTCATGCCGGACGTCCATCGGGATAGTCCCTCCATGCTTGCAGGGCATCCTCGATTCCGCCGCTGCCCTGACGGCAGGGCTGGCTCCGAGTTTCTCTCGCGCTGCCTGCGTGGGATGCTACCACGGCCACGGCGATATGCCAACGGATAGACCGACTCGAGGTCGGCCATCGCCGGCGTTTCCGGCCCCCCTTCAGCCAAATCCCCGACGGGCCAACGCCCTCGTCGAGACTCGCTCAGGGGAAGTCCAAGACAGGCGAGATGGAAGCCCCCTGAAGTACGCAGTTGCCGGTAGAGCCGGGGTCGGGCCGCTGCAGGCGGCTCTGGGGGCACGGCCGTGGTGTTCGTTTCGGGGCTGGTTTTGGCTCTTGTCGGGCAGGTTCTTACGACGAATCGACGGGAATCACACTTGATTCACTTACGAGTCACGTATATTGACTTTGGGCCAACGCGGCTGGGTCCTCTGTGGCCTTCTCCGTGGCGGCTTCGGTCGGGACGGGAGTGCGGGCTGCCCCGGTGGTCAGATGGGCGGCAGTCGGTGCCGGCGCTGGGCCCTGGCGCCGGTGGCGTTTGCGGACGCTGTCCTATGGCGGCGTTTCATGGAGCGGCTTGAACGTGACTGTCGGCGATCTGGTACAGGCGCTCGAGGGTGAGGTTGTCTGTGGCGAGGAGCATCTCGGCCGGGCGGTCAACGCCTTTGCGGCGAGCGACCTCCTGAGCGACGTGCTGGCCTTCGAGAAGCAGGACTACGCGCTGCTGACCGGTCTGACCAACGCGCAGATCGTGCGCACGGCCGACATCACCGGGGCCTCCTGCATTGTCATTGTGCGCAACAAGCAGCCGCAGCCGGCTGCCGTTGCGCTGGCCCAGGCTTCCGGGATTCCTATCATCATGGCACGGTGCACGATGTTCGAAGCCTGTGCTCTGCTGAGCCGTCTGGCGGAGCCGCACGATGACGCAGTTCCACGAACGTCAAATCCGTCTGGTACATGAACTGATGTACCAGATCAAGGTGCGGGAGGCGATGACTCGGGAAGTCGTCACCTTTCCACCTACGGCGACGTATCGTGACATCCAGCTCTGCCTGAAGCGCAGCCGCTTCTCGGGCACCCCGATTGTCGATGAAGGCCATCTGGTCGGCATTGTCAGCATTGACGACATCATCACGGCCTTTGACCGCGGCTGCATCGACGAGCCGATCCAGTTGACCATGACGCGCGAGCTGGTGACGGTGCCGCAGAACTACTCGGTGATTGCCGCCTCGAATCTCTTCCACAAGTACGGCTTCGGCCGTTTGCCGGTGGTGAGTCGTCCCGGCAGTGACGACCTGGTGGGGATCATCACCTTCAGCGACATCCTGTCGCACCTGTTGTTGAAGATCAACCGCATTGCCGAGCGCGTCGAGGCGCACGAGCGTCGTCTGGTGGCGCATCTGGATCAGCAGCGCGACCACCTCCACTTCGAGATTGCGCCGGACGGCTTCGACCGCGCCGGGGTCGCCGCCACCCTGACCAAGCGCCGTCTGCTGTCGCGGGGCGTGCCGGCGCCGCTGGTGCGGCGTGTGGCCGTGATCTGCTACGAAGCCGAGATGAACATCATCCTGCACTCGCTGGGCGGCTTCATGGATGTCGATCTGCTGCCGGATCGCGTCGAGGTGACGGCGGCCGACGAGGGCCCCGGCATCGCAGACCTGGAGAAGGCCATGCAGCCGGGCTTCACCACGGCCAACGAGAAGATCCGCGCGCTGGGCTTCGGGGCCGGCATGGGCCTGCCGAACATCAAGCGCTGCGCCGACCAGTTCCATATCACCTCGTCGATGGAGGCCGGCACCGAGCTTCAGGCGACGGTGCTGCTGCCGTCGGCGGTGCCGACGGCGGCCGGCGTGCCCGCGAGCGTCTCCCCGTCCGAGAAGGAGGTGGCCCATGACCGTTGAGGAGCTGGTGGCGTTGCTGGGGCTGGACCCGATCCACCTGGAGGACCCGTCCAGTCGGACGGTCACCACGGCCTACTGCGGCGACCTGCTCAGCGATGTCATGGCGCACTGTCCGCCGGGCGCGGTGTGGTTCACGGTCCAGGCGCACGTCAACTGCATCGCGGTGGCCGAGGTCCGCGACATCGCCTGCGTGGTCCTGGTCAACGGCGTTTCGCCGGATCCCCAGACCGCGGCGCGGGCCGCGGCGCAGGGGGTGACCCTCTGCGGCAGCGAGCGCAGCAGCGCGGCGCTGTGCATGCGTCTGAGCGGCCATCTCGCGGAGGACGCTCCGGCATGACGCGTTTTGACCTGCACCTCCACAGCGCCCTCTCGGCCTGCGCCGAGGACTGCCTGTCGCCGCGGCGGCTGGTCGAGCGTGCGTCGCGGGCGGGGCTGTCGCTCCTGGCGCTGACGGACCACAACGCCAGCGGCAATGTCCCGCCGGCGATCGAGGCCGGCCGGCAGGTGGGCGTAGAGGTGGTCCCGGGGCTGGAGCTGACGACGCGCGAGGAGGTGCATGTCCTGGTCCTCTTTGACGCCTTGGAGCCCCTGGTGGACTGGCAGGCGGTCGTGGACGCGGCGTTGCCGGCGTTGGAGAATCGTCCGGCGGTGTTCGGCCATCAGGTCCTCTACGACGCCGCTGACGAGATCATCGGTGTGGATGATCGTCTGCGCCAGGTCGGCGTCAGTCTTGGCCTGGAGGCGATCACCGAGGCGGTGCATGCGCGCGGCGGGGCGGTCATCCCGGCGCACGTCCTGCGGCCCCGCCACAGCCTGGTCAGCCAGCTCGGCTTCATCGACCCGTCGGCGTCCTACGACGCCCTCGAGCTGGGCCGGCGCGACTGGCAGGAGCGCGGCTGCCGTCTGGGTGAGCGCCTGGAGGGCTTCCCGGTGCTGACCGGCTCCGACGCGCACTGCCTCGAGGACGTCGGTGCGACCTGGCTGGAGATCGATGCGGCGGTGCATACCATCGGCGGCCTGCTGGCGGCCGTGCGGAGGATGGCGGCATGAAAGACCTCTCTCTACATCTGCTCGATCTGATCGAGAATGCGGCCAAGGCCGGCGCCGGGCGTGTCGTGGTGACGCTGTGGTGGGAGGGCACGGCCTTCTGTCTGGAGGTCAGCGACAACGGCCCCGGCCTGCCGGCGGCGGTGGCGGCGGCGCCGACGGATCCCTACAGCACGACGCGCACCGAGCGCCGTGTCGGCCTGGGGCTGGCCCTGCTGCAGGCCGCCGCGGACCAGGTTGGCGGCCGGGTCGAGGTCCGGAGTGTGCCGGGGGCGGGGGTGACGGTCCTGGCGGTGCTGCCGCAGGACCACCTCGACGCCAAGCCGCTGGGCGATCTGGTGGGGGCGCTGGTGACGGCGGCGGTGGGCTGGCCGCTGGACCTCCAGGTGGCAGTGGGTCGGCCTTCGGAGACGATCCTGGACCTGGCGGCGGTGCGCGAGCATCTGGACGCGGTGCCGCTGTCGCATCCCGAGGTGGTACGCTATCTGCGGGGTGCTCTCGAGGAGGGCCTGGCGCCATTGCAGGCGCAGGCCGAACGTGTCTTTGACGCGGCGGCGGTCCCGGCACTCTCGGCCCGGCCGCCGCCGGCATGACCCGATCGTTGCGTTGCCCACAGGGTTCGGTCACTCAGACAGAAGGAGTCTCGGCCGTGAAGAGCCTCGATGAACTGAGGAAGATCCGTGACCAGGTTCGGCAGGAGCTGGAGCTGCGCAGTGGCCGCTACCGTGCCAAGGTGGTGGTGTGCATGGGCACCTGCGGCATCGCCGCCGGGGCGCGCGAGACGATGAAGGCGCTCCTCGACGCCCTGGCGGCGCATCAGGTGACGGACGTCGCCGTGGTCGCGGCCGGCTGCCGGGGCTTCTGCGAGCAGGAGCCCCTGGTCGAGGTCCAGGTCGGCGAGGCGCCGGCGGTGACCTACGGCCATGTCGACGCGGCGGCCGCCGCGCGCATCGTGGCCGAGCATCTCGTCGGCGGCCGGACGGTCCAGGATCTTGTCTTCCGTTGAGCACCAGGGAGGGAGCCATGTGCCCATCAGCATGCCAAGGCTGCCAGTCGGCGGACCATCCCCTGTTTCGGCAGTTGGATGACTTCATCGCGCAGCAGGAGCCGGGCCGGGACGCCTTGATACCCGTATTGCACAAGGCCCAGGAGATCTTCGGGTTCCTGCCGCCCGACGTGCAGGAGCACATCGGCAGGGCCCTCGGCCTGCCGGCCAGCGAGGTCCTCGGGGTGGTGACCTTCTACCACTACTTCACCATGCAGCCGCGCGGCCGGCACACGGTGAACGTCTGCCTGGGCACTGCCTGCTATGTGCGCGGTGCCAAGAAGGTCCTGGAGGCGCTCTGCCACCACCTCGGCGTCAAAATGGGCGAGACGACGCCGGACCGTCGTTTCTCGCTCACCGCCCAGCGCTGCTTCGGGGCCTGCGGCCTGGCGCCGGTGATCATGGTCAACGAGGACGTCCACGGCCGCGTCACCCCCAAGAAGGTCGCCAGCATCCTGGCCAAGTACGAATGAGGGCAGCGATGAAGAGCATTCGCACTCAGGTTCTCTTGTGCGCCGGGGGGTCGTGCATCTCCTCCGGCAGTGACAGCGTGCGCACGGCGCTGGAGCGTGAGATCGACCGCCAGGGGCTGTCCCAGGAAGTCGAGGTCGTGGCCACCGGCTGCATGGGCATGTGCGAGCTGGGGCCCCTGGCCATCATCTATCCCGAGGGCGTCTTCTACCAGAAGCTCAAGCCCGAGGACGCCGCCGAGCTGGTCGAGGAGCACCTCCTGAAGGGCCGCGTCGTCGGGCGGCTGCTGTGCAAGCGCGTCAGCACCGGCGAGCTGATCGAGACGATCAGCGGCATCGACTTCTTCAAACTGCAGAAGAAGATCGCCCTGCGGCACTGCGGCGTGATCGACCCGGAGGACATCCGCGAGTACATCGCGGCCGACGGCTACGAGGCCCTCGGGCGGGCGCTGACCGCGATGACGCCGGCGCAGATCATCGAGGAGATCAAGGCGTCGGGCCTGCGCGGCCGCGGCGGTGCCGGCTTCCCGACCGGGATGAAGTGGCAGTTCACCGCCGCCGAGGTCAACGACACGAAGTACGTCGTCTGCAACGGCGACGAAGGCGACCCGGGTGCCTTCATGGACCGCAGCATCCTCGAGGGCGACCCGCATGCGGTCATCGAGGCGATGGCGATCT
>JAGVUW010000455.1 GCA_019136035.1 Verrucomicrobiota bacterium
GGCGGCGTGAACGCAGCTCGTAGGGCAGATCGAGGCCGGTGCGGCGATCGGCGGCGAAGGTCTGACTGAGGCCATACATGCCCAGAAGCACCGTCGGCGCAAACTCCGCCTGGCGCTCGACCGGCTTCTCGCCGAGCGGACCCGGCACCAGCACGGCGGCCTCCAGCGGCGCGGCGCCGAGGCCGAAGAGAGCCTGGGGCGCCACGGCGGGCGACGGCAGGGGCTGTACCTGCCGCCGGCCGCCCTCGCCGGGGAGGTACAGGAAGGACTCGCCGCCCGGACCCGGCAGGGCCACCGGGGTGCGCGCCAGGACCGGATCCAGCGCCGCGGCCGGCGGCACGACCAGGTCAAGGCTGTGCACCAGACCGCTGAGGTCGCTCAGACAGCGCTCCCAGACCGCCTGGCGAAGGTAGTAGACGCGGACGACACGACGCGGGCCCGAGCCGCCCGGCAGCACGCGGTAGCCCCAGACCAGCTTCTCCTCGGGGATCGGGGCACAGCGCCGAAGCTCGAAGACAAGGGCGCTGCGCAGCTCGTCCGGACGCAGCACCGGCATCTCGACATCGACAAAACCGCTGCCGAAATCGACACTGCCGGCAACCACAACGGTGCTGCTGGTCGGCGCGAGCGCGCGCAGGCCTTCGGCGAGGACCTCGGCGAGGCTGCGCTCCGCTGAGGTGGCGCCCTCCCAGGAGCGCACCACCCGGCAGCGGTCGCGGACGCGCTCGACGAAGACGCCGCGGCAGGCCCCGGCCGTGCCCCAGGTCAGCGCGATGGCAGATGTTCCGGTGAAGGTGGTCATGGATGCCCTGACGCGCAACTCTCACCAGGCCGATCCGGTCCCGCGGCGAGCCCGCGCGTCAGAGGGAACAACGTAGCGCATTCGCATGGCATTTGCCAACGCTGAACGGCGCCCCGGGCGGTCGCGCCGTTCAGCGCCGACGGATCTGCTCGTCGCGGTACTGCGTGTAGCTCTCGCGCAGCCAGACGTAGTGGTCCAGGGCCGTCTCCTTGCTCTTCTCGTAGTCGCCGAGATGCAGGGAGGTGTGGTTGACCCGGTCGCCGGCACGGATGCCGAGGCGCAGGGGCAGGTCCTGCACCACGTAGTTCACGGGGTCGAGGAAGGCATCCGCCACCAGCCCGACCGTATCGCGCGGATTGGACGGCCCGAAGATGGGCAGGGTGAGGTAGAGGCCGTCGCCGACGCCATAGACGCCGAGCGTCTGGCCGAAGTCCTCGGGGTGGGCCTCCAGGCCGCAGTGCCTGGCCGCCACATCACAGAAGCCCAGCACGCCGACGGTCGAGTTGATCAGGAAGCGCCCCAGCTCATCGCCCAGGCCGGCCAGATTGCCCTGCAGGAGGCAGTTGACGCCGCGGCGCGGCATGCCGAGGTTGTCGAAGACATTGCCGACGCCGTCGCGAATGCCTTCGGGGAGGACCTTGGCATAGCCCGTAGCCAGGGGCTTCACGATCCAGAAGTAGAGCTTGTCGTTGACGACATAGATGCCGCGGTTGACGGGCGCGACGGAGTCGCGGATGGCGCTGCCCTCGTCGGCCTCGTCGAAGCCGGCGAACTCATCGGTCTGGGCGCCGGCCACCAGGGCGAGGACCGGCAGCAGGCACACCGCCAGGATCCGCCGGAACGGCCGCGAGCGCCGGGAAGAACCTGCACAGGACATGGTCATGGCCCCTGCTCCTCTCAAGGCTTCGCGGCCGGTGCGGCGGCGCGGCGGGCCCCGCCAGGCAGCGCCGGCCGCGTCGAATACCAGGGTATAGCCGGTCTGTACCGTGGTGCCCTTCGGGGTCGTGAAGATCACCTCCAGGGCGACGCTGCCGTCGGCCTGGCTGGTGCCATCGCGGTAGTCGATGCGGACCTGGTTGACCTGATCGGGGTCGCCAGTGACAATCTGCTGTTCGACCTGAGTGAGGTAGTAGAGGACGACATACTGGCTGAACAGGTCGGCGAACTCGCCGGTCTGCGCCTCGTCGAACAGCGGGCGTTTCCGGCCGAGGACCCAGCGCGCCATCGTCGGCCAGTCGAAACGCTGGTCGAGGACGGCCCGCAGCTCGGCCAGGAGCCGGTCGCTGGCCTCGGGGGCAAACAGCTCGCGGGTGCGGAAGATCTCGAGGACCTTCTCCGAGGTCTCGCGGATCTGCGCCCGGGCCAGGGCCGGGTCGGCCTCGGCGCCGCGCGCGGTGCCGCCCAGGCCGGCCAGCAGGGCCAGCGTCAGGACGGGGAGGACATGTCTGCAGCTCATCATGATCAGGGCCTCCTCGGCGGCCGCGCCGCCGTCAGTCTTTCTTGCCGAAAACGAACTTCGAGATCATCTGCTCGAGATCGACCGCCGGCTCGGTCTCGACGATGGCCCCGCCGTCGACCAGGAGCTCGTCATCGCCGCCGGGGCTGATCGCGATGAGCTTCTCGCCGATGAGGCCGCGCGTGCGAATCGAGGCGATCGAGTCGGCCTGGAGCTTGACGCTGCCGTCGATCGACATCAGCACCTCGCCCTGGTAGTCGGTCAGGGCAATGCGCGCGACGCGGCCGATCTCGACGCCGGCC
>JAGVUW010000543.1 GCA_019136035.1 Verrucomicrobiota bacterium
CTTCACCGCCTTGGTGGCGGGGAACATGCGGGTGCCGAAGCCGGCCGCCGGGATGATGGCCTTGCGCACGAGGCGCGGCGGCTCCAGGTCGAGGTCGTAGCACTCCATGCCCCATGTCGCCTCGAGGTAGGCGGCGAGCTGGCGGCGTTCGTCGTCGCCGCGGGCCACGAGCTGCACGCAGCCGTCGCCCTGCGAGCCGACGCCCTTGCCGCCGTAGGAGAGGGCGCGCACGCGCTCGTCGGCGAGGACGGCGTGCAGCCGCGGCGCGGTCAGCTCGCTCGGGCAGACCGGCATGAGGACCTCATCGAAGTGCCGCTGGGCCTCGGTCATCAGGGCACCCAGGCCGGCCGCATCGCCGTCACGCAGGACCGCCACGGCGCGCTCGATGAGAGACGCATTGAGCGGCCCGAGGGCCTCATGGACACGGCGGCTCGCTTCGTCCACAGGGAAGGGATAGGCGCGGGTGAGGTCGGCGAGGATGCGGATCGTGTCCTTGTGGCCCTTGAGGTCGGCCACCAGCAGCGGGATGTGGCGGCCGACGCTCAGGCGCGAGGTCTGCAGCAGATCGCCGTCGAAGGTCATCAGGACGGGCACCTGGCCGTAGGCGCAGCCCTGGTCCATGCGGCCGCAGCGCGACGGCGTCAGGATCTCGCCTTGGTAGGCGGCCTCCATCTCGGCGCGCGGGGTCAGCTTCAGGTCGTAGAGGCGGTTGAAGGCGCGGGCCACCAGGACGCAGAGTGCGGCGGAGGAGCTGAGGCCCTTCTTGACCGGCAGGGTGGTGCGGTGGTTGTCGATCTCGATGCCGTCGACGTCGTAGTAGGTCAGGATGGCATAGGCGACCCCGGCCGCATAGCTGAAGAAGCCGCCGGCGCGGGCGGTTTCGAGAAGGCGTTCGCGTTCCAGGGGCAGGTCCTCGCTGAGGCGTTTGCCGTCGGGCAGGGTGGTGTGGATACGCAGGCGCCCGGGGCAGGTCTTCACGCGGGCGTAGATGCCCTGGTTGGTGCCGGTGATGATGACCCGGCCGGGCTCGATCGCCGAGTTGAAGCGCCGGTAGGCGCCGGCCCAGTCGGAGTGCTCGCCGAAGAGGCAGACGCGCCCCGGTACGAAGAGGTCGACAATTCTGTCCATATGGGCCTGATCCCCGCTGAGCCTGACCTATTCACGCGCCCTGGGGAGGCTCGCGAACAGGCCACCCTTCGGGCTTCGACGCGAGGCACTTGCGGCCTCTTGCTCAGGGCTAACCTTGAGCAAGCGACGCGATGCGACGCGCGTCGAAACTTGCGCCACAATGCATGGCGGCGCAAGTGGATTGTGAGCGAAGCATCCGCGCCTCGCGAATAATCCAGGTGAGTTCCTCGGCGCTGCGCTCGGGATGATGGCTCCCCCCAGCGGCAGACGCCAGACCATAGCGCCGGGCCGCGGTCATCGCAACCGCCGCGGGCACCGCCAGCGCCCGTGGCGGTCGCGGGCGGGCCGGCCCAGGCGTAAGGGCGGGCGGGCTGGGGCGGAGGGGGCAGACAGGTCAGACAGGTCAGACAGGTCAGACGAGTCAGACAGGTCAGACGAGTCAGACAGGTCGCACCGGTCGGGCGTGATGGCGGCCTTGTTCTGGCGCGCGGGCGGGCTTTCCGGCGCCGGAGGCGTTATCGTGATCGTGGTGGGCGTCGCGTGGCGGCGCGGCGGTGGTGTCAGCCAGTCGCGTCAGGTCGAGCGTCAGAGGAAAGGAACGGCCATGTTCATCGATATTCACGGTCATACCTTCCGGGGCAGGCCGATCGTCCAGCTCGCCCCCGGTCACGCGTTCATGACCGAGCCGGCGGATCTGGTCGAGGTCTACGACCGCATCGGCATCGAGCGCGCGGTGCTGCTGCCGCTGGTCAACCCGGAGAACACCCCGGGCATCTACCAGTCGAACGAGGAGATCCTGCAGATCTGCCAGGACTTCCCCGGGCGCTTCCTGCCCTTCTGCAATGTCGACCCGCGCAGCCAGCACAGCAGTTGGCGGTCGCCGCTGACGGCGATCCTGACCTGCTACCGCAAGGCGGGCTTTCTCGGCATCGGCGAGGTCTGCGCGAACCTGCCCTTCCTCGACCCGCGGGTGCAGAACCTCTTCGGGGCGGCGGAGGCGGTCGGCATGCCGCTGACCTTCCACATCTCGCCGTTCATCGGTCACAGCTATGGCCTGGTCGACGACAGCGGCCTGTACCAGCTTGAGGAGTCGCTGCGGCGCTTCCCCAAGCTGGCCTTCTTCGGGCATTCGCAGGCCTTCTGGGCCGAGATCAGCCGCATTCGCAGCAACGACGAGCGCATGGGCTACCCCAAGGGCCCGGTCGAGGGTGGGCGCCTGGCTGAGCTGTTCCGGCACTACCCGAATCTCTACGGCGACCTCTCGGCCGGCTCGGGATGCAATGCCCTCAAGCGTGACCGCGACTACGCCATCGCCTTCCTCAACGAGTTCCAGGACCGCCTGATGTTCGGCACCGACATCTGCGCCCCCGGGACGCTGCCGGACCTGCATGAGTTCCTCCTGGGGCTGCGCGACTCCGGCGATATCTCCGAAGACGTCTTCCAGAAGGTCGCCCGCGAGAACGCCATACGCCTCCTCGGACTGGAGTGAGAGGGTCGGGGGTCGGGGGGGCGGAGTTCGGAGTTCGGAGTTCGGAGTTCGGAGTTCTGAGTTCTGAGTTCGGAGTTCTGAGTTCGGAGTTCTGAGTTCGGAGTTCTGAGTCCCGGCGTTGGACGTTGGGCGTTGGACGTTCGGTCTCCCGGGGGTCGAGGGTCGAGGGTCGAGGGTCGGGGGGGCGGAGTTCGGAGTTCTGAGTTCTGAGTTCGGAGTTCTGAGTTCGGAGTCCCGGCGTTGGGCGTTCAGCGTTGGGCGTTCGGTCTCCCGGGGGTCGGAGGCCAGAGGCCTGCCAGGTGGGGCCTTGGTGGATCGCAGCACGGACGAACCCGGACGGGGACAGGCCGAAGCGGATCGGCCGTCCATTCTGGGCGCCGCGGCCGTCGTCCGGGAGGTCCACGGACGGCGCCGCGGACCTACTCGCCGTGCGCCCGGGGGCGTTGTGCCGCCCGCGCCCAGGGCTGATCGAAGATCGCGTCAGTGCTCGCCTGGTCACCCTGAAGGGGTGCCAGATCGTAGCCGGGGGTCGCGCGAGAGCACGACCCCCGGAAACGCGAACCCACGAACCACGCACCCTGAAGGGGTGCCAGAACCGGACTCTCAAACAGCCCTGCCCCGCGCGGCGGGCTCAGGGCCGCTGCAGGGCGAAGCGCAGGGCCAGCCGGCTGGCGGTGGTGGTGATGAGGCCGAGGCGGTAGATGCCATTGCGGTTCGGCACCTCGGTCTCCAGGAGGCTGATCTGTGTGCCGGCGGTGGTGCAGGTGACGCTGTAGGTATAGCCCATGAAGCGCACCTCAAAGCCGTTCGCGGTCCGTGCGATCTCGGCCTCATCGCGGCCGTTGCTGCGGAGCAGCGGCACGCGGTAGGCCAGGGGCCGCCCGTCGGCCTGAACCACCTCGAGGTCGACCCGGTCGCGGCCGAGGGTGAGCTGCTCGCTGACGTTGCCGGCCGGGCTGCGGTAGTCCACGGCCAGGGCGACGCGGGTGGGCGTCTGCTCAAGGATGCGGCAGGTTGCCTTGAGGCCGTCGTCATGGCTGAGGCCGGCGAGCCAGAGGCCATCCCAGCCCGGACCGATCGCGGCGGGAGCGCTGGCGGGCGGGACGGCGGTGAGGTAGGGCGGCGCGGCGGGTATGGGCGCGGAGAGGGCCAGCTCGGCCGGGCAGTCATGGAAGTGCAGGCGGCCCCAGCCGGTGGCGTCGTAGGTCAGATCGGCGCCGGTGTCGATCTCGACATGGGTGCCCTGGCAGGCCGCGAAGACCTTATGGAAGCGCTCGCCGGTGGTCCAGGCATAGCCGCCGCACTCGGCCGGGCAGGGGCCTTCCGGGATCGTGTCGTCGGCCAGGAGTTGGGCGAAGCCGAGCTGGCTGGCGATGAGGAGCGAGTAGGCCCCGTAGAAGCCGTAGCCCTTCTGGCGGCCGTGCTGGGTTTCGGGTGGGAAGCGGTTCTTGGTGAAGAACACGGGCGTGTCCTCGAGGTAGTCGGCGATGGCGGCCGCAGCGCGTCGCGAGGCACGGCGGAAGGCGCCGGCGATAGCCGCGTCGCCGAGGCCGGCCCAGCGGCGCGCCTCGAACTCGCAGATGACCATGAAGGTCGCCTCGATGAAGTTCTGCTGGTTGCTGCGGCCGCCGTAGGGGACTTCGCCGTTGACTGACTGGTAGAGGAGCTGCGCCAGGGCGCCCCGGCGCAGCATCTCGTCGAGGCGTTCGTGGTGCCGGCCGCGGCAGCCGGCCCAGAGGGCGATGCTGAGGTTCATGCGGGGCGTGAGGTCGTAGACCATCGGCCCATGCGGGTCGTAGTACATGCCCTGGTCGTCGAAGAGGGTGAGCTGCTGTTCGACATAGCGGTCGATGAAGGCCTGGTTGTCGGCCAGGCCCAGGCGGGCTTTGAGGGCCTCACCGGCGATGGCGAAGGTGCAGTAGTTCTGGAGGTCGTCAGGGGTCCTCGAGAAGGTCCGGCCGTAGGTCTGCTCCGGGTCGTAGTCGGCCAGGAGGTGGGTCCAGTATCGGCACAGGTCTGACGGGACGCGGTCGCGCAGGACCTCGTAGGCCATGAGGGCCTCCTTGACGATGAACTCGCCCCAGTCGGTGCGGCGCTCGAAGAGGTCCTCGAGGGCGGGCGTCAGGGCGGCGGTCGCCGAGGGTATCAGGTCCAGGCAGCGGCCCTGCCGGAGGAGCAGCCCGAGGGCGCCGAGGTAGCGCGCGGTGACGGTGTTGGTTTCCTGATGGACGTAGGGGTCGATGATGCGGCCGCTGTCGGCCTGCCAGGCCGCGGCGGCGCGCACGATGCGCTCGGCCGCCGCGGTGAGGTGGCGGTCGCCCGCAGCCTCCGGCAGTTCCCGAATGGCCGGGGCGTGCTTCAGGACGCGTCGGACCGTCGTCTCGAGATCCAGCATGGCGAGCCTCCTCCAAGTCATCGAGCATACCCTACCGCCAAATCCCCGGCGCACGAGCGCCGGATAGAACCCAGCGCGGGCTCTGCCCGCAACCCAAGGGGTCGCGGGTCGGGGGGACAGGCCGCGGGGACGCGGCCTCCGGGCTCGGGACACGGACGGACACAGACCCACACGGACGGACACGGACGGGGCCTTGCCGGCTCCGGCTTCCGGCGTCAGGCGTCGGGCCTCGGGAGTCGGGAGTCGGAAACCTGCCCGCAAAGCATGTTCTTGGCGGATAGTGGTACCAAGGACCATCGTCTATTGGGCCGTCCCCGTCAGCGTGCCGGCCAAGGCCGGAACTCTGACCCAGAAGCCGCAACCGTGCCACACCACGATGTTCCATGCGAGCCGGGTTGCCGGCGCGGGCAAGGCGGTCCACGGCGTCGTCCGTGGACCACCCGGGCGCCGACAGCGCCCCAGCCCTTGACGGGGCGGTACAGGCTGTTTACCTTCAGGGGGCAGGGACGTGAGACAGAGCAGGACAGCGCCGTCGGCCGTCGATGGCCGGCCGCGGGGAGACACGACGATGAGTGTCAGGGCCGTCGGGGTGGTGTTGGCTGCAGCCATCGCGCTCGGCACGATGGCGGGGTGCGTCTCGGCGCCGCCGCCGGCGGGCGGTGCGGATAGCGTCGACGCGGGGTACTTCCTGTCGCTGAGGCAGAAGGGCCAGCTCATCGGGTCAGGCCGTATCCAGGATGGCCAGGGCCGCTGGTACGACATCTGGATTGTGCCTGGCTATGTCCAGCCGGCGCAGCGCGCCCGGCGCGGCCTGGGCCGATCCGGGCGCGCCTTCGCCGAGTATGCCCAGCCCGCCAAGTATCACGACCTCGCCGAGGCCAGCGGTGATGCCTTCTCGTGGGCCTATGAGGACTGCCTCGTCGATTTCACTGTCAAGGGCCTCCCGCGCGCCTGGGACGACTACTGGTCGACCGCGAACCGCCGTGTGGAGCGGCGCGTCTTTGGCTGGTGGGTCGCCTATCCGTGGGCCTTCATGGAGACCACGGTGGACACCGCGGTGCGCATCCCCGCGGGTCTGGGCGGGGCGGCCCTGGGCGCCGCCGCGGGCGCCGTAGCGGTCCCCGGTTACTACGCGGTGAACTCGGCTGTGGAGGGTATCTGGTATGGCACCGTGGATGGGGTCGTCCTGCCCACCGCGGCTGCTGCCTGGAACACCCTGATGGCACCGCCGCTGGCGCTCCTCGGCCAGAAGCCCGCGCCGTCGCGGGCCGACGGCTTCTGGATGAAGCAGCTCGACACCGACGCTGCCGCCGCGGGGGGCAAGGCCTGGCAGGGCACCGTCACCACGAAGGACATCGAGGCCCTGGCGGCCTGGGGCGAGCGCCTCGTGACGGTCACGCAGCCCTACGAAGCCCGCCGCCAGGCCCTCTGCGGGCAGGCTAAGGCCGAGCACGAGGCGATCAACCGCAGGTTGCAGGCGGCCGAGGCGGGGCTCGCCGCCGAGCAGGATGCCGCCATCGGCGCCATGGCACCGGACGCGGCCGGCCGGGCCGTCGCGGACTACCTGCGCCAGCGCGGCTTCGACGCCGCCCATACGTCGGGGGTCATCGGCGAGGTCCGCCAACACCTCCGCCAGCGGAAGGACCTGTCCCCTGAGACGATCCGGCAGATCCTCGATGCCCTGAGGCGCTACCCGCCGGTCGCCGCCGGCGAGACGTCGACGCTGCGCCCGAAGACGGATCCCCTTCAGCACAGCCTCGACACCGTCAAGGAACTCCCCTGACGGACAGTCCGCACGCCGTCAAGGCGCGGCTGTGCGGACTGTCCGTATGAAGAGACGCCCAGACCGCGGGCGGGCCGCCACGCGCCGACGCCGCTCTCAGGCCCGTGCCGCCTGGCCGAACCAGCCGCGCGTCCGCAGGCAGATGCGCACCAGCCAGAGCATCACCGGGACCTCGATCAGAACCCCGACGACGGTTGCCAGCGCCGCCCCCGAGGAGAGCCCGAAGAGCATGGTGGCGGTGGCGATGGCGACCTCGAAGTGGTTCGAGGCGCCGATCATCGCCGCCGGGGCCGCGTCCTCATACGACAGCTTCGACACCCGGGCCAACCCGTAGCCCAGCCAGAAGATCAGCGTGGTCTGGAGGAACAGCGGGATGGCGATCCAGAGGATGGTCAGCGGCTGCGCGAGGATGATCTCGCCCTTGAAGCTGAACAGCAGGACAAGGGTCACCAACAGGGCCAGGATCGACACCGGGGTCAGCACATGCAGGAACTTCTCACGGAACCAGGTCTCGCCCCTGGCGGCGATCAGCCAGCGCCGCGAGAGGTATCCCGTGACCAGCGGCAGTGCCACGTAGATGGCGATGGACAGGAGCAGGGCCTGCCAGGGCACCGGCAGCCTCCCGACGCCGAGGAGGAAACCACCCAGCAGGCCGTAGAGGACCAGCATGCTCAGGGAGTTGATGGCCACCATGACCAGGGTCAGGCCGTCGTTGCCGCGCGCCAGGTAGCCCCAGACCAGCACCATGGCGGTGCACGGTGCGATGCCCAGCAGGATGCATCCCGCGAAGTAGCTGCGCCAGAGCGGTATCTGCAGCATCTTCACGCCGTCGGCCAGAACCACGGTGCCGGCGCCGTGCTGCGCGCCCAGGGGAAGGTCCAGTCCGAACGGCATCTTGACCAGGTCGGTCGCCTCGGCGCCGATCAGACCCCGGAACACCACCCCCAGGAAGAGCAGGGCGATGGCGTACATGGTGAACGGCTTGATGGCCCAGTTCACGAACAGCGTCAGCCAGACCGGCTTGCCGCTTCGGCCCGCCCGGATGACCGAACTGAAGTCGATTTTCACCATGATCGGGTACATCATGAAGAACAGGCAGACCGCGATGGGGATGGAGACCACGGGGGCCCCGTTCACGGAGATCGACAGTCCGTCCAGGTACCTGGCCACGCCGGGCGCGACCTTGCCCAGGAGGATCCCGCCGACGATGCAGAGGGCCACCCACACGGTCAGGTAGCGCTCGAAGACGTTGGTCAGCTTCCGCTCGGCGGCGGCAGGCACAGCTCCATCCATGGTCATGTCCTTTCCTCCAAAGCTGATGCTGCCGAGAGGTTCTCCGGCAGGCCTTCGACAAAGGCGCGTATCTCGTCGCGCACCCGGCGGTAATGCTCGAGCGCCTCGGCCGCGGTGCGGGCCGACCGGGCCAGCCGCGGCGGGTCCGCGAAGGCGTGATGCACGACGCGGGTGCCGCCGGGGAACAGCGGGCAGCTCTCGTGGGCGTGGTCACAGACGGTGATGACGACATCGAAGGCGATGCCGGCCAGGTCGTCGACGGTCTTCGAGCGCTGCCCTGAGATGTCGACCCCGGCCTCGGCCATGACCTGGACCGCATGCGGGTTCAGGCCGTGCGTCTCGATGCCGGCCGACCAGGCCTCGACCACGTCGCCCTTGAGATGCCGGGCCCAGCCTTCGGCCATCTGGCTGCGACAGGAGTTGCCCGTGCAGAGGAACAGCAGCTTCACTCGTCCAGTCATCGCG
>JAGVUW010000140.1 GCA_019136035.1 Verrucomicrobiota bacterium
TGGTGGAATGATGGAATGGTGGAATGATGGAGGGACGGGGCTGCGTCGAGGTGTCGATGGCGCGAGGGAACGCCCCGGTGACCGCCCCGCCGGCGCACGGGCGCCGGGCAAAACATGTCGGAGGATCGTTCACCACGTGTGCTGGAGAGCGAGTGTCCACAGACGCGAACGCGTCCACGAGCCGCAACGGCGTCGACAGGGCCCCGACGCCATCGTTCGCAGTGAACCATCCGGCGCGTGCTGGCCGGCCGGAGGTGGCATGCGCATCCTTGCGCATGTCCGGACGCCGTCTGTGGCCCCCCCGGGCGCCGCGAAACGGCGCCCGGGTAATGCCGAGCCGACGCTCGGCGCTCCCAGGGAGGCGGCTGACACAGCCGCCGCTGCAACGGGCGCCGCGAAACGGCGCCCGGGGGCCTCCCGGAAAGGGACTCAAGGGACACCAGGGACTCCAGGATGGGTTCGCCGCGCGCCCGCATGCCGCCAGAGCATCCCTTGGTGTCCCCGCGGTCCCCGCGGTCCCCGCCCTCCCGCCCCCCCACGCCGGCCGGCCGCGGCGCTATAGTACTGGCCCAGTGCCGCGCGCCAATCCAGGGATCAGGCGATCCCGGGCCACGGCCGTACGAGAGGGCCCGCGGGCAACCATGTGGCGGCTGATCTCCCGACGAGTGCTGCAGGCAGTGCCGGTGCTGCTGGTCATCTCGGTGGCGACCTTCCTGATGGTCCGCCTGGCCCCCGGCGACCCCTTCTCCGACGAGCGCCGCATGCCCGACGACGTGCGGGCGCGCCTGGCGGCCTGCTACGGCTTTGACGAGCCGCTGTGGCGGCAGTACCTCCAGCACATGACGCACCTGCTGCGCGGCGACCTGCCGTCATTCCGCCACCCCGAGCGCACCGTGCAGGAGGTCATCGCCGAGGCCTTCCCGGTGTCGCTCGAGCTGGGCGCCTATGCCCTCGTGGTGGCGCTGATCCTGGGCATCCCCGCCGGGGTGATCGCGGCGGTGCGCCGCAACCGCGTCTGGGACCACCTCCTCATGGGGGTGGCCATGGGCGGCATCTGCCTCCCGAGCTTCGTGCTCGGGCCCCTCCTGATCCTCGCCTTCGCCCTGACCCTGGGCTGGGTCAACCCGATGGGCTGGGACCAGCCCGGCGACCGCGTCCTGCCGGCCCTGACCCTGGGGCTGTACTACGCGGCCTACATCGCCCGCCTGGCCCGCGGCGGCATGCTCGAGGTCCTCTCGCAGGACTACATGCGCACGGCCCGCGCCAAGGGCCTCCCCGGCTGGCAGGTGGTCGTCCGGCATGGCCTGCGCGCCGGGCTCCTGCCGGTGGTGACCTACCTCGGACCAGCCAGCGCCGGGCTGCTGACCGGGTCCTTCGCGGTCGAGACGATCTTCTTCATACCCGGCCTGGGGCGGTTCTTCGTCAACGCCGCCTTCAACCGCGACTACACCATGGTCCTCGGCACGGTGCTGTTCTACGCCGTGCTGATCGTCGTCCTGAATCTCCTGGTCGACGTCGTGCACCTCTGGCTCGATCCGAGACTGCGTGATGCCCGTAACGCCTGACACCACCACGACCGCCGCCGCACCGCCGCCGCGCCGCGCCTCGCTCTGGCGCGACGCCTGGCGTCGTCTGCGGCGCAACCGCATGGCCCTGGCCGGCCTGGTCGTCTTCGTCGTCCTGGCGCTGGCCTGCCTGGCCGGTCCTCCGCTGAGCCCGCACTGGTTCGGCACCGACGCTCTCGGCCGTGATGTCCTCACCCGCGTCCTCCACGGCGGGCGTGTCTCGCTCGCCGTCGGCTTCCTGGCCACCGCCGTCTCGATGCTCATCGGCGTCCTCTACGGCGCTGTCTCGGCCTACGCCGGCGGCCGCGTCGATGCCCTCATGATGCGGCTCGTCGACGTCCTCTACGCCCTGCCCTTCACCGTCTTCGTCATCCTCCTCATGGTCGCCTTCGGTCAGGACATCCGGCTGCTCTTCATCGCCATCGGCGCGGTGCAGTGGCTGACCATGGCCCGCATCGTCCGCGGCCAGGTCATGGGCCTGCGCCGCCGCGAATTCGTCGAGGCGGCCGTCTGTCTCGGCCTGAGCCCGGCCCGGATCCTGCTCCGCCATATCATCCCGAACGCCCTCGGCCCGGTGGCGGTCTACGCGACCCTGACCGTCCCCGCCGTCATGCTCCTGGAGGCCATGCTCAGCTTCCTCGGCCTCGGCGTCCAGCCGCCCATGAGCTCGTGG
>JAGVUW010000490.1 GCA_019136035.1 Verrucomicrobiota bacterium
CCCGGGATCCAGGTCGCCAGGACGGCCGATGTGACCGTCGCCCCCGGAGCGAGCGCGCCGCTGGACCTGACCGAGAATCTTGCCGACAAGCGCCTGAACCGCTGCCGAGTCCGCATCGTTGCGACCTCGGGGGGCGGCGTGGCGCAGGTCCTCTACGCCAACGACGGGCTCTTCAACCCGGGCGGGCCGCTGAAGGTGGTCGTGGAGAACCTCCCGAGCCGGCAGTGTGTCGACCTGGTGCTCGACACCGGCGCCCTGAAGAACCGCGCCGGCCTCCGCACCGCGGTGGTCGTATCCGACGACGCCGGCCGGGAGCGCCACACCGAGACCGTCTCGAACGACCAGCCGCAGGTGACCGTCCGGATCGACTACGGCGCCTGGCCGATGGGCGGTTACCGGGTCAGGGCGCTCCTGCAGTCCGAGGGCGGCGACACGCTGGCCGAGGCGGCCGCGGCGTTCAGCCGGCTGCCCGCGCCGGCCTGGCTGGACAGCCGTCTCGGCATCACCGACGAGGTGCTGCCGCCATGGACGCCGCTGGAGTACCTCCCCGGCCACACGATGCGGGTATGGGGTCGCGAACTGCGCTGGGGCGACGCCCTGCTGCCGCAGGGCCTGGACTGTCGCGGCACCGCGATCCTGGCCGAGCCGATGCGGGTGGTTCTGACCGCCGGCGGCCGGGAGACTCGGCTCGTGCCGGACGCGGTCGAGGTCACGCGACAGGACCCCGGCCGCGCCGAGTTCAGGACCGCAGGGCGTGCCGGTGAGGGGCTCGAGTTCCGTGCTGAGACCTGGCTGGAGTACGACGGGCTGTTCTGGACGACGCTCACCCTGCACAGCGCGCAGCCGATCGAGGTCAGCTCCCTCCGGCTGGAGGTCCCTCTCAGGCCGGAGGTCGCGCGTTACCGCCTGGTCGACCGCGACGCCGGCGCCGTGAAGCCGGCGCTGGAGCGCTTCGAGTTCGCGCCGGTGTTCACGATCGGCGATGCCGAGCGCGGCCTGAGCTTCGCCTGCGAGTCCCAGGAGAACTGGAGCCTCGACTACGGCCGCGGCGCCATCGAGGTCGAGCCGCGCGAGGGCCAGGTCGTGTTCCGCGTCAACCTCGTCAATAAGCCGTGCACCTTCACCGGCACGCGGACCTACGCCTTCGGCTTTCAGCCGCTGCCGGTCAAGCCGCTGCCGCCCGACTGGCACTCGTGGCGCGTCGGCTACTACCGCTCCAGTCGACGGGGGTTCTGGCCGAAGTATGCCCGACAGACCGACGTGCTCCTGATCAACGCCTCGGGCGGCGGCAACTCGCGGCCATTCATGATCACGCGTTCCGGGCCGACCATCGGGAACCCCATGGTCGTCAACGACAGGCTTGGCGAACTCGTCAACGAGATCCACGAGACCGGGACGCTCGCGGTGCCGTACCTCCTGCAGGCCTACCTCGACAACGACCCGCCCGCCGATCCCGCGCTGGCGGCACTGCAGGAAGCCTACCTGAACGAATGGCGCGTCCGGCCCCTCCGTCTCGGGCCGTGGAGCGCCGGCGGCACCCGCCTCGGCTGCACCCTGGTCTGCCTGAACAGCAGCTACCAGGATTGCCTGGTCCACACGGCGCAGCGCATGATCACCGAGTACGGCGTCGACGGGCTCTACTTCGACGGCTGCTCGTACAGTTCCTGTCAGAACCTCGATCACGGCTGCGGCTGGCAGGACGACAAGGGCGTGGTGCATCCGACCTGGTCGATCCTGGCGACACGCCGCACGATGAAGCGCCTCTACGCCCTGCTGGCCCAGGCCAAGCGCGGCCAGGCCGAATCGCCGTCGGTGGTGTCGCGACAGCGCCAGCCCTGGCTCGACTTCGTCATCTGGGGGCACCACTCCAGCGCCGCGGTGCCGCCGGTGCATGCCTTCATCACCCTGCGCTACGACGGCGAGCAGTTCCAGGGCGTGGCCTCCTCCGGTCTGCACTACAAGGACCTCCTCAATCCGGACCTCTTCACCGCCGAGTTCACGGCCACCCAGACCGGCATCCAGCTCTCCTACCTGGCGTTCTCGGCCAACAAGGACGAGGCTGAGACCCGGTCCATCCTGGCCTACCTGCTTCCCCACGGCGCGCCCTTCCTCCCCGACTACCTCAACCCGGGCCTGGTCGAGAAGGTCTTCGCGGCCCAGGACAGCTTCGAGACGCGCCGCGCCGAGTTCGTGCCCACCTGGCAGCACGACCCGGCCGTGACGCTCGCCGAGGGCGCTCCCGACCTCCTGGTCGCGCACTGGCGCCGCGACGGGCGCTACCTCGTGGTGGTCTCGAATGTCGGGCCGGCGGACCGCGACGTGACCCTCCTCCTGCCGCCAGGTCGCGGTGAGGGCGCGGTCGGCGTGCGTGACCTGATCGAGGAGACCGACCTGACAGCCACGCGCGAGGCCGGCCGGCCGCGCGTTACAGTCAGCACCCCCGCGAATACGTTCCGGCTCCTGCTCGCGACGCCGTAGCCCGGAGAATCCTTGGTTTGCGGGCTCGGCCCGCAAACCAAGGGGGTCGGGGAAGGAGAGTTCGGAGTTCGGAGTTCTGCGGTCCCGGCGTTGGGCGTTGGACGTTGAGCGCAGGGCTGATCGAAGATCGCGTCAGTGCTCGCCTGGTCACCCTGAAGGGGTGCCAGATCGTAGCCGGGGGTCGCGCGAGAGCACGACCCCCGGTAACGCGAACCCACGCACCAAGCACCCTGAAGGGGTGCCAGAACCGGACTCTCAAACAGCCCTGCGTTGAGCGTTCAGCGTTGGGCGTTTGCCTTCCCGAGAGTCTATAGTCAGGGACTTGAGCGGGGAGGTCATTTCTGGCGGATCGTCCTACAGGGCCATTGCTTCACCGGCCTCCGGAGGAGGCCACGGAGTCACGATCCATGACCTCACGCGAACGTCTGCGCACCGCCCTGCGCCGGCAGGAGCCGGACCGCCTGCCGCGCTGCGAGCAGTCCTTCTGGCCTGAGACGCTGGCACGCTGGCGTGCCGAGGGCATGCCGGCCGACGCGACGCCGGCGGCGCTGTTCGACCTCGACGCCTTCCACAACGTCAGCCTTGACAACACCCTGCGCCTGCCCGTGGCGACACTCGAGGAGACCGCCGAGTGCGTCGTCGAGCGCGACGCCGACGGCGTCGTCCACCGTCGCTGGAAACACAGCTACGCGGCCCCGGCCGAGATCGACTTCCTGATCAAGACGCGGGCGGACTGGTCGCGCTGGCGGGACCGGCTGGCGTTCGACCCGGCGCGGATCAGCGACGGCGTGCGGCAGGCCATCGACGCGGCGGCCGCCGCCGGGGAGTTCTGCACGGTCAGCCCCGGCGAGCCGGTGTGGTGGACATTGGCCACGCTCGGGATGGAGAATGGTCTGATGACCCTTGCCGGTGAGCCGGAGTTCTTTGCCGACATGATGGCGTGCCAGGCCAGGCTGGCGCTCGAGATGCTGCGGCAGCTCCTTGCCGAGGGCCATCGGCCCGACGGCGTGCTCTTCTCGTCCGACCTCTGCTACCGCGGCGGCATGCTCTTCTCGCCCGACTGCTACCGCCAGACCATGATGGCGTACCACCGCCAGGTCGCCGAGGTCTGCCACGAGCACGACATGGTCCTGATCCTGCACTGCGATGGCGATGTGCGTCAGTTCCTGCCGTTGCTCATCGAGGCGGGCTTCGACTGCATCGAGCCGCTGGAGGCGCGCGCCGGCAACGACCTGCGCGAACTCAAGCCGCGCTACGGCGACCGCATCAGCTTCTTCGGGAACATCAACATGGACGTGCTTGCCAGCGGCGACCGCGCCGCCATCCGGCACGAGGTCTCGAGCAAGATCGCCGCGGGCAAGCCCGGCGGCGGCTACATCCACCAGTCCGACCACTCTGTGCCTCCGACGGTCAGCTACGACGCCTACCGCATCTGGATGGACCTGGCCCGTGACCTCGGCGACTACCCCTAGCCTGTTCCATGACGCGACGGTGCCAGGCGGCACCGCGACGCGCCCTGGAACAGGCTTTGACGGACGGTGACTTCAACCCCAGAAAGGGAGAGTCTCGGGATGAACAGAATCCAGACGAAGAACGCGGCCGACTTCGGCTTCTCGCCGGAGGCGCCCGCCCGCGCCAATGTGGCAGCCCTGCAGGCGGCCTTGGACGGGGGCGGGCTGGTGGTCGTCGACAGGCCTGGCGTCTACGACCTGGACAGCACGGTGTTCCTCGACTCGGACACGCGGCTGGTCTGCGCACCGGGTGTGGTCTTCCGCAAGGTGGCGCCGTACTGCAACGTCCTGCTCAACCGAGGCGCGCTGACCAAGACCTACAACGAGAGCATCACCATCGAGGGCCTGCGGCTCTCGGTGAACGGCCAGGAGGCAATGCCGACGCTGGTCCACGGACTGCGCGCTCAGCTCGGATTCTTCTACGTCAGGAACCTGACACTCAGGGATTTCGCCTGCCTCGACGGCGGACCACACCAGTTCATGATCTACGTCGTGACCTGGTCGCACCTGCTCATCGAGAACGTCACCCTGGCCGGAGACAAGGATGGCATCAAGCTGAACAACGGCCATGATGCCGTCATCCGGGACCTCGACCTGACCACCTATGACGACGGCCTGTCGCTCTGCGGCACCGACTACGCCTGCGTGCTCCCGGAAACCGGCGACGTCACCAACGTCCGCTACATCAACGTCACCGACCACCAGTACAAGAACATCTTCGGCCGCACCTGTCTGATCTACACCGGCTCATGGGCCGAGTACCGCAAGGGCAACGAGTACGGCGCCGGCGATTTCTGCCTCAGCGCGGGCAGGCTGTACCAGTCGGTCAACAGCGCCGGCTTCCTGGCTGCGGCCGCCGCGGCGCCGGTTCACGACACCGGCGTGGTCACGGGCGATGACGGCCTGTCCTGGCGCTTCGTCCAGCCCTGCGACTTCCTCGAGACGCGCGTCTACAACGTCTCCTTCGAGAACTGCATCTTTGAGAAGTCCGGCAACATCGTTGCCAACTGGACGGTCCCTGAATCCTACTACCGCAACCTCTGCGGCATCCATCGGCCATCGTATCCGGGCACGGAGCGGAACACGCGATGCGGGGGCATCACGCTCAGCCACTGCCGGCTGGTCGGGAAGGGCCCCCAGATCCTGGTGAATGTCATGGGCAGCATGACGGACGTGCTGATCAGCGCCTGCCACATCGGCAACCCGACCAGCACGCTGATCAATGTCGACGACAGCTCGCCCAACCAGGAGCTCCTCGCCAGCCTCAACGGCTGCGTGTTCTCGGCAGGCCTTAACGGGCCTCCGGCGGAGCCCTTCCCGGACCACCAGAACTGCCCCTTGCTCCGGCGCGACATCGGGGACACCGGTAAACTCATGGCCGTCCACAACGGCGGCCGGGTCGTATG
This sequence comes from Verrucomicrobiota bacterium, assembly GCA_019136035.1. Classification (GTDB taxonomy): domain Bacteria; phylum Verrucomicrobiota; class Lentisphaeria; order Oligosphaerales; family JAFGRS01; genus JAGVUW01. Next base: position 5,396 of record JAGVUW010000490.1, read on the forward strand.
CAGCGCCGCCGGCAACGCCTACCGCGGGACTGGCGTCGAGTGCACGGTCTCGAACGGCTCGCACCTGCGCTTCCCGACCATGGATCTGCCGCTCAGGAACCGCGAGGTCCTGACGCCCACGTCAGGGGACCTCTGCCGGGGCCCGGAGGGCCTCTGGGTCTACGGGGCCACGGGCTGGACGGAGCTCACGGCCCGCTGAAGGATCTTCCGGCACTGGCCGTCACCTGCCAGTGCCGGAAGATCCTCGTACGGGGCATCGTGTCGCTGTGCTGTCGACGCCGTTGCGGCTCGTGGACGCGTCCGCGTCTGTGGACACTCGCGCTCCACAGCGATGGCGAGCGATGTTTCGCTCTGCCATCTCCGGCGCCCCGTACGCCGGGGATGTTGTGCCCTCAGGCACGGCGTCACCGCCGGGCCTTCAGTCGGCATAGGACAGGCAGGCCGCCTCGATGCGGTCGCCGGCCGCGTAGCGCCAGAGCCGGACGACCTTACCTGCGCAGTCACGCCGGATGCCATCGACGTCGGCGCGATCGACCAGGTGCAGATAGGGCGGCTGGGTCTGGGTGATGCCGGCCACGAGGCGCGCGGCGGCTCCCTCGCCGAGCCAGGCGCCGTGGTAGAAGTCGTTGGGCGGGTCGGTCAGCGTCGCGCCGCCGCCGGCATGACGGCCGCGTACGAAGGGCGTCCGCACGCCGAGCACGAGCCGCCCGTCCTCGGTCACCGTCGAGACCGGGAACTCCGCGACCAGCGCTGTCTCTCTGAAGGTCAGGCGCAGCCGGTCGCCGTCGCGCTCGATGCCGCCGAGGCGCCACATCGACGAGGCATGGTCGTTGAAGATGCGAACGTAGCGTCCGGGCCGCATGGCCGCCTCGCAGGCTTCTGAATACGGCACCGTGATCTGCTGGGCGGCGTGATCTGTCGCCGCGATCACGGCCGACACGTAGCCGGGATCCGCGCCGCCGATGCGGACGTCGCGCCCGGCCGACTGCACGGCGACGCCCACGGGACGGTGCGCCGTGGTGCGGCTCGCGCTGTCCGGAATGCTCAGGACGACCCGGTCGGTGCCGCCGTCGCGATGCACGGCGATCGTCAGAGGGGCCTCAGAGACCACCTCGACGGCGCGCACCTGCGGCTGGCCCTGGTAGGGGTCGAGGATGGTGAGGAACTGCGAGCGCCCGCCCGCAGGCGGCTGGCGGCGAACGAACAGGTAGTCGAGCTTCTTATCCTCGGCCCACACCGGCGAGCGTCCCTTGCCCATGATCACCTCGGCGGGGCCGCCAAGCGGCACCACGTGCAGCGCCACCGCGTCGCCCTCCGGCAGGCCGCTGCGCCAGGTCCAGACCGCCGGACCGCGCAGCGGCGCACGCCGCACCTGCGTGACGAAGCTCGCGAAGCCGCCGGACTCGTGCCGGCGGCCCCAGCGGTCGGTGTAGCCCGCGAACTCCTCGACGTCGGGACCAGCCAGAGTGCCGGTTGCCTGCACGGCCCAGTCGAGCGCCGGCACCTCGGGCGCGACTGGCAGCGCGTGCCAGCTCTGGTCGTGCTGATGGCCGCCGCGGACCTGGAAGTGATCGACGACGTAGAAGTGCTCGGCGTCGATGGTCACCGCCACCACGGTGCGCTCGAAGCGGTCGGCAGGCGCGGCCGCGTCACCGTCGAACGCGAACGACACGGGGTACGGGCTGTGGAATGCATTCACGGCCTGCACCCCGGCCGCGGCGGCGAACAGGCGGGTGCCATTCTGGAAGACGTTGGGCTGCGAGTACAGGCGCTCGTCGATGGTGACCGTGTTGTGCGCCATGTTGTGGGCATCCCACTGGTTGCAGTACGCCCACGTGCGCGGGTAGCCTAGGTCGGGCAGCAGGTTGAGGTCGCGCGCATAGAGGTCCAGCTTGAGCTGATCCATCTGGCGGTGACCGATCACCGCGGAGTAGTTCAGCACCACGGCACGCTGGTGCGGCCGGGCTCCGGACTCCAGGATGGCGAGGCCGTAGCCGTCGAGCAGGCGGGCCCCGCGCGCGATGCGTGACTCGGGCCGCGCCAGCGCCGCCTGGATCGCCTCGGCCGGGAACGGGAACCAGAGCTCGCCGCCGCGCAAGGCACCCGTCGCGTAGTCCGTCGCGGCGCGCGCGTAGCGCGGGTCGCCGTAGTGCAGGAAGGCGAAGATGTTCTGCAACGGACTGAGGTCGGAGTAACGGGTCTTCGTTGCGTCCAGGCGGAGCACGCTGTCGTCGAACCGGCCGCCGTCGCCGATCGACGGCAGTTCGTGGTCGAGCACCATCGCGTCGATGTAGAAATCGAACAACGCCTGTGCCTTCGGCTGCTCGAATGGATCCGGGTAGCGCTCGGCAGCGAAACGCGTCGGCTGTCGCCGCCGGATCTCCTGCATCAGACGCGCGACACGGATGAAGTCGAGCTTGATCGCGGCGTAGCCCGGGCTCTCGTGCCCGCCGCCGTCGCGCGTCAGGGCATTGACCATCACGTAGCGGGTCGCGCCCAGGCCGTCGTAGAGGTACTCCACCAGGTCGATCGAGTTCGGCCGGCGGTCGCCGTAGTCGTCGAGCACCAGCGCCACAGCCGCGGCTGCCGCCTGGTGGTGGCCGTCGTTGCCGCGAATCTGCACCTCGAGCAGGCCGACCATGCCCGCCCGCAGGATGTAGTTCTCGATGTACTCGCGCAGCGCCGCGCCGTCGGCCACGGCCAGGCCCTTCGAACGCACGAAGGCGAGGACCTGCGGGTCGTCAAAGCAGTCGCGCAGGGCGTCGTAGGCGTATGCCTCACGCTCGAGCATGAAGGTCGACCAGATCTGATCGGTGACCATGCCGCCATGCTTGGTCGGGTAGTACGGATGCGTGTTGTCCCATGCCGCGAGGTAGGTGCGGTCGACGCGGTTCTCCAAATCCCAGCCTTCCGGCCAGCCGTAGTTCGGATACTGCGTCGCCAGACGCGCCATGAGGATCGCGCCTTTGCGGCCGTAGCGCGCCTCGCCGGTCAGCAGGTACGCCTGCGACAGGGCGCTCAGCGTCGGGACCACGACCGAGCCGTAGACCATGTGCGCGTACTCCGCCAGAAAGTGGTAGCGCTGGCCATTCACCAC
>JAGVUW010000266.1 GCA_019136035.1 Verrucomicrobiota bacterium
TCGAACCGCTGCACCTACTTCACCTTCCTGAAGCCGTACTTCATGGACGAGAAGGTCGGTGAATGCCCGTCGATCTCGCCGCATGGCTGGACCTACCCGAGCGGCAATGTCCTCAGCTACGACTACAGCATCAACTACACCATCAGCGGCTACCCGCTGGCCAAGCTCACGGATCCTACCGGCTACTTCACCATCGGCCATGGCACCCGCGGCGTCATCTCCGACTACCGCCTCTACATCTACTCGCCATGGCTACGCGGCTCGGGCAGCAGCTACGGCGGCCTGCCGCCGTACTTCTACGTCCACAACGGCGGCAATAACTACGTCTACGTCGACGGCCACACCGAGTGGACCCGCAGCTACGTCCTCAAGGACGTCCCGGTTCTCTGACCGACCGGCACCGCCCCTCCCGGAGGGGAAGGAAGGTGCCGCGCAAGCCCGGTTCGTATGCCGCCGGCGCCGGCCGCGATGGCCGGCGCTGAGCAAAGGGAGACGCCGCCACGGCCGGAAGAGGGCCCCATGGCGGCGCGGTGCAGCGCCGCTACCGCTCGTGGGTGCATCCGCAGGTCTGACGGGTCTGATGGGGCCGACAGGTCCAGCCGACCTAGGCACGCCAGGGTTGCTGAGCGTCAACCGGGCCTCTCCGGGGCGCTGAGGGCGCCCCGGGGGTCCCGCGCAGGCGGGGCGCGCGCGGGCCTCGGCTCGGCCCGCGCCGGGCGACGCGCTTCGGACGGGGGGGCGGCTTCCGGCTTACCAGCGGTCCGTGCCGTCGTACTCGTGGTTGATCTTGTGGTAGCTCAGGTACTTGTACCACAGCACATGGCCGTCGACGAAGGCGAAGTTGTCGCCGAGGTTGTGGCGCACGGCCCAGGGCACATAGGTCCCCGGGACATTGCGGCAGTGGTTGATCGAGAGCCAGCCCTGGACGCCGGGGCAGCACATGCGGTCCGGGTTGACCGTCTTCACGGCCAGGTCGGACATGGAGAAGGTACTGGCGGGCTTGGCGACCAGGGCGAGGGTCACGCCGTTGTAGAGCTGGCTGGTACCGTAGCGGGTGGGATGGTTGACCCAGTAGCCGATACCGGTGTTCCAGCCGTAGCCGGCCTGGCGGTAGTTCGTCTCGTCGGCGGCCAGGCTGGGGCAGTGGAAGACCTCGCGGTCGCCGGCCAGCGGCAGGATGAGGTCCATCCAGAAGCCGTAGGAGAGGTCCTTGCCCGTGTACGGGCGCACGTGCGTGGCCGTGCTCTGGTAGTTGTCGTAGGTGGCGACGCCGGGGACGAACTCGACATTGTCGTCGGCGTAGAGCTGGACGCCGACGGCCAGTTGTTTGAGGTTGCTGGCGCAGCTCGCCTGGCGCGCCTTGGCGCGCGCCTGGCTGAGGGCGGGGAGGAGCATCGAGGCCAGGATCGCAATGATGGCGATCACCACCAGCAGCTCGATCAGCGTGAACGACACACTCCGACGGTAGAACAACTGAGACGCGCGCATCTCTCTGGCCCCCATCGCCGCCCGACCGCCGCATCAGCGACCGCGGCCGCCTCTCCTGAGGCCCCGACCGCGGCCTACAGACTGACGCGCAGGCCCACCATAGCCGCCTGCACTCTCGGGTGCAACCGCTTGCGCCAGGCAAATCAGGCGAATGCGCAACCAATTGGGCGGGATTGACTTGGCGACCAGCCTGGACGGGTCGGTCCGGCCGTGCGCGCACCGTGCCGGGCTCACCAGCGGTCGACGCCGTCGTACATGTGCGTGATCTTGTGGTAGCTCAGGTACTTGTACCACTGCACGTGGCCGTCGCAGAAGGCGAAGTTGTCGCCGAGGTTGTGGCGCACGGCCCAGGGCACGTAGCTTCCCGGGACATTGCGGCAATGGTTGATGGAGAGGTAGCCCTGGACGCCGGGGCAGCACATGCGGTCGGGAAGGGTGGTCTTGACGGCCAGGTCGGCCATGGAGAAGGTATTGGAGGGCTTGGCAATCTTGGCCAGGGTCACGCCGCTGTAATGCGGGCTGGTGCTGTAGCGCGTGGCGTGGTTGATCCAGTAACCGACGCCGCCATTCCAGCCGTAGCCGCCCTGGCGGTAGTTCGTCTCGTCGGCAGCCAGGCTGGGGCAGTGGAAGGCCTCGCGGTCGCCGACCAGGGGCACGATGAGGTCCATCCAGAAGCTGTAGGAGAGGTTCTTCTGGGTGTAGGCGCGGACGGCCGTGGTGGTGGCGTGGAGGTAGTTGTCGTAGGTGCCGATGCCCGGGATGAACTCGGCATTGTCATCGGCATAGAGCTGGACGCCGACGGCCAGTTGTTTGAGGTTGCTGGCGCAGCTCGCCTGGCGCGCCTTGGCGCGCGCCTGGCTGAGGGCGGGGAGGAGCATCGAGGCCAGGATGGCAATGATGGCAATCACTACCAGCAACTCGATGAGCGTGAATGACGCACCCCGACGGACGACATGCTGAGACGCGCGCATCTTCTGGGTCTCCATCGTCGCTCGATCCCCGCGTCAGCGACCGCGACGGCCTCTTCTGAGGCCCCGGCCGCGGCCTACAGACTGATGCGTTGCTTCACCATATCCGCTTGTGCCGCAGGGCGCAACTGCCCGCGACACGCCAGGCGAAATCCCGATGACGCCACCGCCGCCTGGGCTGGCGGACCGTGGCGGACGGGTCAGACAAGTCAGACGGGTCGGACGGGTCGGACGGGTCGGACGGGTCGGACGGGTCAGACAAGTCAGACGGGTCAGACAAGTCAGACGGGTCGGACGGGTCGGACGGGTCGAGTGGGCCCACGGGCCGAGTGGTGCTCGACCCCCGGCCTCCCGGGCGCCCGCCGGCCGCGCTCGGCCCCATGGAGCGCAGTGCGGGCGTTTTGCCTGGAGGGCTCACGGGTGCTATGCTTGGAGTCGTGCCGGCTGTCGTCGGCTGTGGTGTGGGTTTCTCCGGGGTGGCCGCAGCGTTGCCGCGCGGTGTGCGCGGGAGGCCTCTCCTTAATTAAAGGAATCGATCATGTCCGTGTCGTGCCCACCGGTTGCCGAGTTGATGCGTCGGGCCCTGCGCCATGGCACCGCTCTGCCGGCGTTCAACATCCCCTACCACGCCATGATGGAGCCGGTCGTGAGGGCTCTGCGCGACACCCGTACGATTGGCATGATCACCGTGGCGCGTCTGGAGTGGATCAAGTTCCAGTCGGTCAGTCTGGAGGCGATTCAGGAGACGTACGCGCGGCTGCGCGACGATCGCTACACCCGACTGCATCTGGATCACTGCCCGGTGATCGACGAGGACCAGCTCCGCGTCGACTACGAGGATGTCATCCGGCGAGCCCTGGCGGCCGGGTATGACTCGGTGATGGTCGACGGCTCGCGGCTGCCGCTGGCGGAGAACATCGCGGTCAGCGCGCGGGTGGTGGCGCTGGCGCACGCGGCCGGCCGGCCGGTCGAGGCCGAGCTGGGCGCGGTCATGGGCCACGAGGCGGGGCCGCTGCCGCCGTATGAGGAGCTCTTCGCGAGCGGCCGCGGCTTCACCGACGTCGCCGAAGCGGCGCGTTTCGTGCGTGAGACCGGTGTCGACTGGTTGTCGGTGGCGATCGGCAATGTGCACGGCGCCATCAGTGCGGCGCGGTCGGACAAGAAGGTCCCGGCGCGCCTGAACATCGAGCATCTGGCCGCCATCCGCGACGCCACCGGCGTGCCGCTGGTCCTCCATGGCGGCACCGGCATTCGGCGCGAGTACCTGCGCGAGGCGATCGGCCATGGCATCGCCAAGGTCAACATCGCCACCGCCATCCGCCAGCCCTATGAGGCGCTGATGAGCCGCGATCCCGCCGCCGCCGTCGAGGGCGTCTACCGCGCTGCCATCGAACAGATGGTCGACGAACTCGGCGTGGCCGGCAACGCCGCGACGTTGCTCGGGGAGTGAGGAGGCGCGGGAGGGGGGCGTCGGATCAGTCGGATCAGTCGGAGGCAGCGCCGGACGCCCAGCATCGAGGGGGCCACGGCGCATCCTCCAGGACGACAGGAACAGGAGCGCAGGCCATGACGAGTTGCAGAGTCCGGCGGCCCTGGCGGGGTCTGGTCGCGTTGGCTGTGGCGTGGTCGGCTGCCATGGTGGCCCAGGGCCCCGCGGCGGCGGCCGAGGGTGTCCTGCGGCCGTTCCTGCGGGCCGTCGCGACGGCCGCGCCGCCGCGTCTGGATGGCCTGGCTGACGACGCGGTCTGGCAGGAGGCCCTCTCGGCGGGTCCCTGGGTGAGCCTGGACGGGACGAGTCCGGCCGAGGAGCCGACTGCGGCGATGGTGGCGCACGACGCCGAGTCGCTGTATCTCCTCGTCGTCTGCTCGGAAGCCCTGCTCAATCCCATGCTGCAGCGCACGCACGAGGTCAAGGCCGAGGCCGTGGCCGCTGACGGCGCCGTCTTTGCCGACGACTGCATCGAGGTCTTCGTGCAGCCCGGCGGCGAGGCGACGCCGTACTTCCACCTCGCGGTCAACCCGCGCGGGACGCTCTATGACGCCCGTTGTGTGGGTGGCGCCTACGACACCGCCTGGTCGTCGCAGGCGCGTGTCACGGCCACGGCCGACACCAAGGCCTGGACGGTCGAGGTGGCCATACCGTTGGCGGCGCTCGGCGGCGCGCCGGCGCCCGACGCCACCTGGGGCTTCAACCTGGCGCGTCGGCGTCACTCGACCGGGACGTGGAGCTGCTGGTCGCCGACCGGCGGCTCGCTGCACACGCCGTCACGCTTCGGGACACTCGCCTTCCAGGGGCCGCCGGCGGCCCTGACGGCGCCCCAGGCGCCGGGCTTCGAGGAGGGCCCCCAGCGCTGGCAGTTCATGGTCCGCAGCGCCCAGCCCCTCCAGGCCACCGCTCTGGTCCGCCACGGCGACTACCCGTGGCAGGCGCTGACCAGCCTCATCGAGCCGTCCGCCGAGGCACAGCGCCGGCGCCTCGACGTCGTCCTCACGCGCGCCAACACGGCGATCTGGCTCAATGCACCGCCCGAACAGGCCGCCTCGACCCTGTGCTTCCGCACCGACCGGCTCCCCGTGCGCGGCGGCACCACCTACCGCTTCGCCGCCCGGGTGCGCGCCGAGGGCCTCACCGGCGGCGCCCGGCCGCTGGTCTTCTCGGTCAGCTCCTACGACGCGGCGGGCGCCGTCCTGCAGACTTACCAGACCATCCTGGCCATCCCCGAGGGCACCTACGACTGGCGTGACGTCGAGGCCAAGTGGCAGGCCCCGGAGGCGGCGGTCGACATCCTGTTCTGGGTCGTGAAGTGGGGCAACTCCGGCGTCTCCGGCCAGGTCTGGCTCGACGACCTGCGGCTGTTGCCGCCGGACAGCCCGGTGAATGTCCTGCCCAACGGCGCCGTGGCGGCCAACGCCGAGGGCGCGACCTTCGGCTGGAATCTCTTCACCGGCTCGCGGGCGCAGCCCTCCTACGAGCATGGCGCCCTGGCTGAACAGGCCTGCGAGATCCGCGACGCCGACGGCCGCCTGCTCTGGCGCGCCGGGCCCTTCGCCGGCGAGGTCGCGCCGCGCGTGACGGCCATCAGCGCGGTGCCCATGCTGACCGCCTCCATGGGCGACTCTGACAGCACCCTGCGGCTTAAGGACCTCTATGTCAACGAGGGCGGCGTGCTGACCCTGCCGGTCGTCCTGCGCAGCTCGGAGCCGCGGCGCTATGGCTGGGCGGATGTCGTACTGGAGGTCCCCGAGCAGCTCCACCTGATCTCGCCGGAGCCGCGTGCCGCGATTCTGGAGCGCCGTCTCGAGGCCGGCCGCCGGACCTACCGCGTGCGTTTCGGCGGCGAGGCGATCAGCCCGATGGACGGTACCAAGGCCGAGCAGCAGGTGAACTTCCTCCTGTTCGAGTGCGGCCTGTTGCCGGCCGCGCCGACGGAGCCGCTGCTCCTGCGCCTCGGCGGCGCGGTCGAGGGCGCCGCCGAGGAGCTCCTCGAGATGCCGGTGCATGTCCTGCCGCCGCTGACCTGGCGGCGTCCCGAACAGGCCCTCATCAAGAACTGGGCCTGCAGCAGCTTCTACCGGCCCTTCCAGCAGCTCAACGCCGCCGAACAGGCCGCCGTGGCAGGCCTCTGGCGTCAGGCCGGCTTCAACCGCGTCGGCGCCTCCCTGCCCGAGGCCCTGCGTGAGCGCCATGGCTTCCTGGCTCAGGGCCAGATACCCCTGACCACGGGCGGAGGGAACTTCCCGGGGGGCGCCGAGTACCTCGAGGCCCACCCCGAGGCGCAGGCGATGACCTTTGCCGGGCAGGTCCGCGCCGGGACCTTCTGCCCGACCTACTTCCTGAGCGACGCCAACGGCCACCTCGCCGAGGTCGCGGCCTGGCTCGGCGAGCAGGCGCGGCGCTACCCGCAGCTCGACTGGGATTACGAGGTTCCAGTGTCGCGTGACGGCTCGATCTGTGCCTGCGAGCGCTGCCTGGAGGCGTTTCGGCAGGCCCACGGCCTGGCCGACCCGGCCGCCGTGAACCGCGAGACGGTGCGGCAGACGCACCGCCGTGAGTGGGTGGCCTGGCGCTGCCGTGAGAATGCGCGTCTGGCCGAGCTCTTCCGGCGTCACATCAAGGCGGCCAATCCCGACTGCCTGTTCAGCATCTACTCCGGCTACCAGGGCGACACCGACGAGAAATACGGCGTCGACTGGCGCAGCATGGCGGTGCCGGCGGACCTGGTCTGGGCCGGCTACGGCCGGCCGGTGGCGGCGGTGCAGGCCACGCACGATGCCATCGCCGGGCGGCCCTTCGTCTGTGGCCTGCTGGCGTGGTACGGCTCGCACCCATGGAACAACCAGGGCGCCCAGATCGACCTGCTGCGGCGGCTGACCGACGGCGGCAATGGCGTCATGAGCTACTTCAACTGGGTCGTCGACGGGCGTTTCTACCGCGGCGTCAGCCGTGCCGCCGGCGTGGTGGCGGATTTCGAGGCGGCGTTCCGGTGGTCGACCGCCGCCGATGGCACCACCCGCAGCCACTACGAGCGTGCCGACGACCTGGTCGAGGTCGGTGGCGCGGGCCTGGCCGAGGATGTCACTGTCCTGCGCTCCGGCGAGGACCGCCTGCTGTTCGTCTTCAACGCCACCGCCGGCGACCGCGTCTTCGAGCTGCGCCATCGCGACTGGCGCGATGGGATGGCCTGCATCGACCTGGAGAGCAAGGAACTCTTCGGCGAGAGCCTGTCGATCACGGTCCCCAGCCGCGAGGTGCGTCTGCTGCACCTGCGCGCTCCCGGCCCGGTCGAGGTGGCGGCGCCGCGGGTGCTCTCGGCGCCTGACGGCGAGCCCGCCGGCGCGGTGCTCCTGGCCTGGCAGGGCCGGGGCAGCCACCCCGGCGACCAGGTCTTCGATCTCCAGACCAGCGGCACCGACGCCTTCACGCCGGCGGATACCACGACCACCGAGGGCCTCACGACTACCGCCTTCGCCTGGCGCCAGATCGCCCCGGGCCAGACCGCCTACTGGCGCGTGCGCGGACGCGACCCGATCACCGGCGCGGCCGGGGCCTGGTCCGAGGCCGTCCGCGTCGTGCGCGGCAGCTTCGCCGAGCCGGCTCTCGCAACGGCCGCCTTCAGCCCCAACGGCGACGGCCTCCTCGATGAGGCCCGCATCACCGCCGAACTGGCGGCTGACCAGCCGTGGGCGGTCCGCATCCTCGACGCGGCCGGCGCAGCCCGCCGCGAGATTGCCGGACAGGGCCGCCTCGTCGATGTCGTCTGGGACGGCCGCGACGGCAACGGCCAGATCCTGCCGGCAGGGACATACCGCTTCGAAGTCGTCCCGGCGGGCGCCGCCGCCCTGGCCAGCGGCGGCAGCCTCGACATCAACCCGCGCGTCGGCCTGCCCAACCCCGGCCTGGACCGCTGCCAGGGCTTCGCGCTGACCATCCCGCGCGGCCGGGGCCGGCTCCTGCGCGACTACGACGTCAGCGCCACCGGCTCCTACTCGCTGGCCTTGCGCAGCGAGGCCCCCGGCACCGATGCCTACTGGAGCAACTACGCCGCCGGCGGCCTCGGCACCCCGCCCATGCTGGTCACTCCCGGCAAGGCCTACCGCTTTGCGGCGCAGGTGCGCTCGGATCTGCGCGGCGGCCAGGCCCTCCTGGCCATGACCTTCTTCACCGCCGACGGCCGTTGGGCCGGCGTGCCTGGCCAGAAGGCCTCCGGCGTGCCCTCCGAGCTGGTCACCGGGAAGCAGGACTGGACCCGCCGCGAGCTGGTTCTGACCGCACCGCCCGCGGCCTTCGCGGCCGTGCTCTTCTTCCGGATCGAGAAGGCCGACGGCACGGCCTGGTTCGATGACGTCGTCTTCGAGGAGGTCCCCGCCGGGGCCGCGGCCAAGTAGGTCCACGGCGCCGCCCGTGGACCCCCCGCGCGCCGCCCACGGCGCCCGCCGGACCGGCTGGTGACCGCCACCACGGCAGCCCGCCCGGCCGCCGCGAGGCGGCCCCGGGGCCGCGGTGACGCGGCCTTCCGGCTCGGGACACGGACCGAC
>JAGVUW010000329.1 GCA_019136035.1 Verrucomicrobiota bacterium
TGGCGACGAACCTCCTCGAGCGCGAGGTGCCCGGCAGCACGGGGCTGTTTGTGCAGGGCGCCCAGGGCGACGTGAACTCCTGCGTTGTGCACAAGCCCGAGCCCGAGTCGCTCCTGGCCCTCGATGTCGTGGCCGGTCGTTACGCCCGTGCCGTTCGGCAGGCCCTGTCGGCGGCCGTGCCGATGCCGGTCGACGGCCTGGCCTGCGTGCATGAGCGCCTCGTCTTCACGCGCAAGCCATGGGGTGCCGACGAGCTGCGCCGGCGTCTGCGCGAGTGTGAGGCCTTTCTGCATCGCCCGGATGCCCACGACGACTTTGCCGAGGGCGGCCGCAACGTCCGCATGGAGACGGTGTACGCCCTCTCACTGCGCGCGCTTCTCGGCAGGCTTGAGCGCGGCGAGGACCTGGCGACCCCGACCGAGGTCATGGGCCTGCGCCTGGGGCCGTTGACGATCCTCGGCAGCGGCTTCGAGACCATGCAGGCGATCAAGAATGACGTCGTGGCCGGTGCCCGCGGGCCGCATACCTGGGTCAGCAGCCTGACCAACGACTCGACCGGCTATGCGCCGGACCGCGACGTGGCCGCCCGGGGCGGCTACGCGGCGGACATGGTCCCGCTGATCATCGGGACAGTGCCCTACGCCGGTATTCATGACGAACTGGTCGCGGCCCTGCTGCGGCTCGACCGCGCCCTGGAGTGACCCGATGAAGCGACGGACGATGGCGATTGGGGTGGCCCTGGCGGGTCTGCTGAGCTCTGCGGTGGCTCTGGGGCAGGGCATCGAGTCGGGCGAGGTCCTCCTGGCTGACGACTTCGACCGCTTTCAGGTCTCGACGGCCGATCTGGGGGCGCTTCCGGGCGGTTCTCACCGCTGGGTCAAGCGTGTGCCGAGTGTCGACGGCCGTGTTCTGGACGAGCTGATCACCGGCAACGGCGGGTCGTTGCGTCTGGCGTACAGCTCGGGGAATCCGCCGCACGACACCGGCGTGGCGGTCGAGGGCTTCAGCCTGGCCGACGGCGTCATCAGCCTGGTGGTGGGGCCGTCGCGTCTGGCGGATCGCGGCCATCGTGCCATCGTCTCGTACCGCGCTGTGGACGCCCAGGCGGCGGCCGGCGGGATGGCCCCCGGGGCCTACCACGTCGAGCTCTCCGGCGACTGGTCCGGGAGTCGCGACGTGATCCTGCGCTACGGCAGTGAGCGTCTGGCGGTCGCCGACCTGGGGCCGCGGCGCGACCCGGCGGGCAGCGAGCGGCTGCGGGTGAGCTTCTGTGGTGACCACCACCAGGTCCACGTCAACGACGCGCTGGTGATCGACGTCTGGGAATCGCAGGCCGGCCGCAGCGCGGCCGGCGCGGTGGGCTTTGGCGGCTTCTACTCGATCGGGTCCTTTGACGACTTCCGGGTCGAGGCAGCGCGCCCGGCGGCTGTGTCGGCGGCCGGTCGCGGCGATCCCTGGCAACCCCTGTGGTTCCAGGGTCGCCCCTTCTTCGTCCTGGGGACCTTCGACCTGCCGCGGCCCGAGGACATGGCCGAGTGGCTCGATGCCGGCGGCAATGCCGCGATCGTGGACTGCGCCCGCGAGGCGGACCCGGCGGCGCGGGCTGCCCGCATCCGCGGCTGGATCGCCCGAGCCGAGGAGCGCAACGTCGCCTTGGTCTACTATCCCCTGATCGACCTCTACGGCACCGACCAGGGCGGCCCGACCGTGCCCACGGCCGCCGCCACGGCGCCGCTCGCTGCGGTCATGCGCGAGGTCCTGCAGATGACCGCGGCCGACCCGCGGACGCTGGGCTACTGGACCTTCGACGAGCCCGAGAATCACCTCTACAAGGCCTACAAGGAGTGGGATCAGCGTCGCGATGTCGGCCTGGCCGAGTGGATGGCCGGCGGTTACCAGTGGCTCTATGACTTAATTAAGGAAGAGCACCCGGCGGCCTACGTCATGCCGACGCTGGGATGGTGGACGACCTACGAGCCGGCGGCGGCGATGTACGACGTGAATGTCCCGAATGCCTACCCGCAGTCGGGCGCTCCGCTGAGCGGTGATCTCTTCCAGGCGGTCTTTGACGCCGCCAAGGCCGCCGAGGCCGTGCGCTCCTGCGGCCGCACCGGCTTCGTCTACATGCCGCCGTGCTTCGATGTCATCCAGGAGCCGTACCGTGCCGCGACCCTGGCCGAGATGCGCTACCTGTGCTTCGGGCCGCTGACGCAGGGGGCCCAGGGCCTCCTGCCCTGGCGGCTGAACCGCGCCACGCCGGGGTACCGCCGCGCCGTGGTCTACCCGGTCATGCGGCAGGTCAAGGCGCTGGTGCCCTGGCTCCTCGGTCAGGCCTGCCCGGGGCGGGTCCGCAGCAGCGCGGATGCGCCCACGGCCGACTACCTGCAGAAGCTGCCCCTGCGCGTGCGCACGGTCATTGGCGAGGCCGCGGCCGAGAAGGTCGCGGTGGACGGCCTGAACGACTGCAGCTACTGCCTGCGGCGCCGGCCCGACAACAGCTACCTGCTCCTGGCGGTCAGCAACCGCCGCGAGCCCCTGGCGGTGACCTTCACCCTGGACGGCATGGGGGCGCTCCCGGAGACGGCCCTGGAGGCGCTGGAGTACGCCCGCACGCCGATTGTGGAGGGGCATATCGAGACGGTCTTCGAGCCCTTCGGCGTGCGTGCCTGGATCATCGAGCCGCTGTGAGGCGGCGGCGGTCTCAGCGCGGCTTGCAGACCACCTCGAGGATATGCGTGTCGAAGAAGTCCTGCGTGTGCGCCGCGCGGATGACGATGGCGGTATCGGCGCCGCTGCCGTAGCCGCCGATGGCGACGACCTCGCGGCCCGGCGGGATGAGGCCGGCATCGACGGCCATGCAGGTGACCTCGACGGCGACCTTGAAGCCGTCACCGAAGATCCTGAGTGCCTGCGCGACGATCTCGTCGGCCTGCACCGCGCCCAGACGGCGCTTCACGGCCCGGCCCATCATGCCGAAGGCGTGGCCGGCGAAGACCACATGGGCGCCGGTCGAGTCGAGGGTCTCGCGCGCCGCCGCGTCGAGCCGTTCGGCGAAGATGCCGTTGACGACGATGACATTGAACCCCGCGAAGAGGGTGGCGGCACGCACTCCGGTGGCGCCCGAGGTCGAGGCGACCACCACGTCCTTCAGGCCCAGGGTCAGGGCGCGCTGCAGGCCCAACGCCAGGGTGGCGTCGGTGTTGGCAGGGCCGCTCTCGGGAAAGCAGACTGTCGTGACTTCCGGCAGGCTCATGGAAACGCATCTCCTCGTCTGGCATCCGCGGTGACGTGCGACGTGCCGCCGTCGGGCGCCATACCATACACCCCCAGGCGCGATGACCAACGCGGAGGCGGGAGTGCATCAGCGGCGGCGCGGACCCGCCCGAACCGCCTGACCGGTCTGGCCGCCCGGCCGCGGCGACGGCGCGGTTCAGCTTGCTTCAGCCGGTTGGCGGCTGTGCAGACTCCCATTCGCCGGCTAGAGTGTCGGGTGGTGCCGCCACCCATGGGCCGGTTCGCCCCCCGCGGGCGCTGTTGGCGCCCGCGGGGGGCCACGGACGGCGCCGGGGACTGGGCTGTCGTGGGTGCACCACAGATGATGACGCGGGAGGCCTGTGATGATCAGGACGCGATGGGCTCTGGTCGGTTTTCTGGCTGTGGCTCTGTGCACGGTTGCCGCCGGTGCCGACGGCCCGGGTGTGGCCGAGCGCCGGGCCCAGGTCGGGCAGGCGGCGGCGCTGGGGGCAGAGGGCCTTCCGGCCCTCCAGGCGGCGTTGGATGACCCCAGTGCCCTGGTGTGCCGTGCCGCGGTACGGGCCCTGGTCCAGATGGGCGACGGGGCGCAGGGCGCCCTCGAGGCGGCGCTGGGCAACCGTGACCCCGTGGTTCGCCGTGCCGCGCTCCTGGCGCTGGCCGGCGATCCGTCGCCGGGCGGTGTCGCCCGGATAGCCCGTGGTATCGACGACGCCGACGCGTTGGTGCGCGAGGCTGCGGTGCAGTGGCTGGTCGAGGTGACGCCGGCGTCCGACGAGGTTGTGGCGCTCCTGCGCCGGGTGGAGAATGACGCCTCGCCCGAGATCCAGGCGGCCGCCCTCACCGCACTGGCGGCGCTGGCACCGGCCGCGGGGGCCTTCCATCCGCCGGCGCGGGATGTGGTTCTCCTGCGCCAGCGTCCGGACATGGTGGACCACGTCGCTTCGATTGTCGCGGCTGCCACGGTCCCGCTGCCGCGGGAAGGCTGGCGCTTCCGGGTGGACCCGGCCGGCGAGGGCCATGTGCAGAGGTGGTTCGAACCGGCGTATGACGACGCCCGCTGGAACGACATGCAGATCGAGACGGCGTGGATGGCGGGCTACACCGGTGTGGGCTGGTACCGCCGGACCATCGACCTGCCGGCACGGCCCGAGCACCTCGCCGCGGAGATGGTCTTCGGGGGCGTGGATGAGTGCGCCTGGGTGTGGGTCAACGGCGTCTACGTCGGCGGCCAGGACATCGGTCCCGAGGGCTGGAACCAGCCTTTCCGGGTGGATGTGACGCGGGAACTGCGCTGGGGCGAGCCGAACCAGATTACGGTCCGGGTCCTGAATTCAGCGGCGGCCGGTGGCATCTGGCGGCCGGTTCGCATCGAGGCGTTGACCCTGAAGCGTTAAGGGCGCGCCCGGCGGGCGGTCCGCGCCGATGGCGCGGGTCGGCGCCGTGGCGCTTGGGAGTATGGGAAGGTGACCACCATGAAGCAACTCTGGGCGATGGCGCTGGCGGTCTGGTGCGTTTCGGCCGTGGGGGCGGAGGCGCCGTGGAAGACGTTATACAGCGGCGACGATGCCACCGGCGACCGTGTCATCGCGCTGTGGCAGTTCCAGCCCGGCGCCGAGGCAGCGGACGGTTCCGGCCGGGGGCATACGCTGACCCTGCGCGGGGCGAGCCGGTTCGCCCCGGACGGCCTCTTCGGCGCCTGCCTGGAGTCCTTCAACTCCGATGACAAGGATACGCCCTGCGGCGCCACCGCGAAGAACCACCCGGCGCTGACGCCGAAGGGCGCCTTCACCGTCGAGATGTGGATCCGTCCTAAGGCGGAGCTGGCGGAGGGCACGAGCTTCATGCTCCTGGACAAGCAGTACTTCCGTAGGGACGGCAACCCCCGCGGCAACAAGGACTACCAGATCGCGATGCGGCCGGCCAGCGGCGGCCGTTTCATGATGGACGCCTACATCGGCCACGGCGACGCCGCGTCGCACTACCCCTCCGCTGCCGTGGCTCTTCCGACCGGTGAGTGGACCCACCTCGCCTTCGCCTATGACGGCGCCGGCCTGGGGCGGTTCTTCGTCGACGGCCGCCCGGCCGGCCAGACGCGGCGCGAGGGCGCCGGTCCGGCGGCGCCGGGACCGCACCCCCTCGTCATCGGCGGCCGTGTGGGCAGCACGCACAGCGGCTTCCCCGGGTTCATCGACCAGGTCCGCCTCATTGAGGGCGCGCCGGCCTGGATGCCGGCCGTGGCGGCTGCAGCGCCGCCGGCGGGAGCGGCGGTGCCGGGAGCGGCGGAGGCCGCGCCGGCGGGGGCGTCGCTGGCGGTGGCCGGCGGCCGGACGGTGTTTCAGCGCCTGGAGGCCGACGCCACGGTCACCCTGAGGGTGGTCAACAACCTGGGCGAGCCGCTTCAGGGCCTGCGGGTGTCGGCCCGCCTTGACGGCTCTCCCATGGGGGGCGCGCCGCGCGTGCCGGACGTGGCGTCGGGCGGTCGGGCCCGCATCCGCATCCCGGTGGATACGGCGTTGAAGCCGGGCGCGTATGCCCTCACGGCGCGTCTGGAGGGCCAGTCTGGGGGCACGCCCGTAGCCCTCGAGGCCGCGGGCCGGGTCACGATCGTGGCGCGGCCGCTGCCGCATGTCCTGCCGGTCGTCATGTGGGGCATCCCCGAGATGTCGTACAAGGTGACGGACTTCGCATCGCTGAAGGCCATGGGCTTCACCCACACCATGCTTCGCGAGACCGACGTGGCCAACTTCCCTCGCATCTGGGAGGCGGGGAAGCCGGTGGTGCCGTCGCTGACGCCGGACTCGGCCCTGGCGCAGATGGACCAGATGCTGGCCGAGGGCCTGCGCTACGTCATCAGCCTGTCGCCGGCGCGGTGGGTCATGCAGGGCGGCCCGGACGCGGCGGCGCGCCAGGCGCACTTCCAGCGTGTCAACCGCAGCGGCGAGGCCTATGGGCGGAGCAACCCCTGCGGGCAGTTCCCGGAGATCCAGCGCTTCTGCCACGACGTCGGCCTGTCCATCAGCCAGGTCTTCGGGGAGCACCCGGCGCTGGATGGCGCTCTGATCCACACCGAGTACCGCGACGGCTCCGGCCTGTGCTTCCACCCGCACGACCTGGAGGCGTACCGGGCGTACGCCGGTCGCGACATTCCACCGGAGGCGGTGGACCGTGGCGGCGTGCCGGCGCGACGGCGCCGGGAGTTCGTGCCCTTCAACGGCATCGTCGCCGAGGATCACCCCATCCCGGCCTTCTACCGCTGGTTCTGGAGCCGGGGCGACGGCTGGAATGAGCTGCATTCACAGGTCCACCGCGGGCTGAAGGCCGGCGCCCATGAGGGCTTCTGGACCTTCTTCGACCCGGCCACGCGCTGTCCGCCGGTGTGGGGCAGCGGCGGGGAGGTTGACGTCCTGTCGCAGTGGACCTACACCTACCCGGACCCGCCGCGCATGGGCCTGGCCACGGACGAGCTCTTCGCCATGGCCGAAGGCCGCCCCGGCCAGCGTGTGATGAAGATGACTCAGGCGATCTGGTATCGCAGCCAGACCGCGCCGAACCTGCCCGCGCAGGAAGCCGACCGCGTCGCCTGGGAGAAGGCCGAACCCGAGGCGAAGTTCATCACCATTGCCCCGGACCACCTTCGCGAGGCGTTCTGGCTAAAGCTGTCCCGTCCGGTGCAGGGGATCATGGTCCACGGTTCGCAATCCCTGGGTATGGGCGACCCCAACCACACCCACAGCTATCGCTATACCAACCCCGACACCCGCAAGGCCCTGGCCGAGGTGATCCAGGCGGTGGTGGTTCCCCTGGGGCCGGCGCTGCTGCAGATTCCTGACCCCAAGGCGGAGATCGCGGTGCTGCAGAGCTTCACCTCGACTGTCTTCGGCACGCCGTCGACGTGGGGGTGGGGCAACGGCTGGATGGCGGACGTGTACCTGGCGTTGCAGTGGGCCCGGCTCCAGCCGCGCGTGATCTACGAGGATGCCATCCAGCGTGACGGCCTGGACGGCATCCGCGTGCTGGTCCTGCCCGACTGCCCGGTGCTGCCCGCGGGCGTCTGCGACCGTATCCTGGCCTTTCAGCGTCAGGGCGGGGTGGTCGTGGCCGACGCCCGCCTGGCCAAGGCCATCACGCCGGACATCCTCATGAGCCAACCCAAGGCCGAGGCCGCCCCCGACCTCAGGAAGGCGAGCCTGCAGGCCCTGGGCGAACAGCTCCGGCAGGACCTGGCACCGGTGCTTACCTGGCAGGCGGACTCGTCGGATCCTGACATGATGGTCCGGCGGCGCCAGTACAACGACACCGAGTACCTCTTCGCGGTCAACGACAAGCGGACCTACGGCGATTACGTGGGGCAGCACCGCCTGGTGATGGAGAAGGGCCTGCCGAACCAGGCCACGCTGTCGATCCGCCGTCCCGGGGCGTCTGTGTATGACCTCGTGGACTGCCGCGCCGTCGCGGCCAGGGCCACGGCCACGGGGGTCGCGTGGGAGGCGTCCCTGGGTCCGGGCGAAGGCCGGGTGTACATGGTGACCACGCGGCCGCTGGCGGGGCTGCGGGTTGCCGTTGCTCAGCGTCCGCCGGCGGCGCGCACCGTCGCGGTGCACGCCGGCGTTGTGGACCCCGATGGCAACCTCCTCGCGGCCGTCGTGCCGGTCCGCGTCGACATCCTCGACCCGGCCGGCGCCGCGGCGGAATTCAGCGGCTACTACGGCGCCAAGGATGGCGTCCTGGACCTCAGTCTTGACCTCGCGGTCAACGACCTGCCGGGGACCTGGACGGTGCGCGTTCGCGAGCTGGCATCGGGGCGCACCGCGGAGGGTACCTTCGAGTACCGGCCCTGAGGGCCGGATCGTCCTCCGCATCGCACGGCGCCGTCGCGTCGTCTATCACGGGCCAATTCTGGCTCTTCCGGCAAGAGCATCCTTAAGGTGAAGAGGGGGGAGCGTCCATCTGGCCTGTTTCGGGTTCGCCCACGGGCGGCTCCCGAGGGGGGTGTTGGTCGGGCGGCTCCCCTATCCCAAAGGGATTGCGTCCTCCAGCCCAGGGTTGCGGTTATGCCGCTACCCTGGGTCCCGATCCCATCCCGCCTATCCAACCCCAACGTGGGTTGCGTCATCGTGTCGATGCGCCGGGCCCCTGGCGATCCGACCGACGCAACCCTCGTTGGGGTTGCGGCC